>JBOFSC010000624.1:0-2829 GCA_051651345.1 Enterobacteriaceae bacterium | reverse complement strand
CCCCCCCTGGTACAGGGTATAGCTCAAACACAAGCACGCATTGAAATACGTCAGGCAGGGGTACTGATTTATGATGCTCTGCTACCCCCAGGTCCTTTTTCCCTGACGGATCTTCCTCTGCTCTCTGCAGCTTTTGATCTTGACGTAACAGTGATTGAAAACGATGGTCGCCAGCAGCAGTTTGTCGTGCCATATGAATCCTTTTTCTCGCAACTGTCGGGAACATCGTCAGGTTATTCCTTTACCCTGGGTAAAGTACGACAGTTAAGCAGCGAAGACGAGGGACGAACACCCTGGGTTGTAACCGGTAGTTATCACTGGGATCTCTCGTCTCGAGTCAATGCTACTGCGGGCTTGCAGGCCGCACAGAAATACTCTTCCAGTGGTGGCAGTCTACTGATATTGTGGTCCCCATATCTGCGAACAACGTTACGCACCCTTTTCTCCCGTGAGAATGTCACAGAGCGCAGTGGCATGCAAAATACGATTAATATCAATATACAGCCTGGTGATCGCTGGAGTACCAGAGCGTCCTGGAGCCGACAGACACAAGGCTTTCGCACCTTAAGTAATACCTTGTATACCACTAGCGGCTATAACGGTAACCAACATGATACTTATACCGTCAATCTCAGTTACGCCCATCCCTGGATAGGCAGCACCGCCGTCGGTTTATCACGCAGTAAAAAGAGCGCCTCATCCCCATCAGATCGATTGTTTCTTAATTGGAGTCGTCCATTTAAGGGGTTTAATCTCTATATAACTTATGAGCGCGACCTGGGTAACACCTTTTCAAGCTACCGTAATCAATACTATCTCACTCTTGACATTCCCTTTCGTGACGGTAACCTGCGCAATGCTTACAGCCGATATGACAACAGCGCCAGAGCCACTACCAGTTATCAAAAAATCCTGAGTGATAGCTTCAATTATAGTCTGTCTGCAGATCGCTCCTTTGAAGGCAATTCCAATACACTGGGAGCGCAGTTAAATTTGATACCCCGTTACACTCAAATGAGCCTTGGCGCGCAACAAAACAAGGGTTCAACAACCTATAATGGTTCACTGCGTGGTGGCATTCTGGCCCATAAAAAAGGGGTAACACCCTCTCCTTATCGCATTAGTGACAATATCGGCATCATTCAGATCGGGGATCTCTCTGGTGTGAAATTTATCTCTCCCAGTGGTCCTGTCTGGAGTGATTATCGCGGTTACTCTGTTATTGCCAATTTAAATAGTTATAGTAATACCAACATACAACTTATCACCAGTACATTGCCCCGCAATGTGGATATCAATAACGGCTTTCAGGTGATACGTGCGGGTCATGGCGCGGTCAGTCATCTCAACTTCTCAGTAGTTACCACACAGCGTTTACTGCTTAATGTCACCATGCCAGATGGACAACCTATTGCTGGCACTCTTCCGATTGTCACGGCCAGTGGAGAGTTTGTCACCCTGTCAGGCAACAATGGTACTGTGTTCATAGAGTTACCTGATTCACAGGTGCCATTATACGTTGAGACAGGTAAACAACGTTGTCAGTTAATTTACACTGTGCCGGAGCAAAAAGAGGATGAGTTATATCAAACAGCCGAAGCGCAGTGTCAGTTGGATTAGTCTTTTTATTTTATGAAGGTTTCTATGTCCCTATTTCGCCATCTGTTTTTGATATCTCTGCTCCTCTTTTCTGGCACTGTCTATGCTGAGATGGAGGGCTGTAATCTGCTGCTGACACCCGCCAGTGTAGATTACGGTAAATTAACTCATGCCAAAATCAGGAAACACTCTGCGAATCACCCGACACACTATACCCTTGAAAAAAGAGAGATCACTTTACAGGTTATCTGTACACAACCCCGTAAAATGGCTGTCTCTTTCCACTCCCCAGCCCTGGAAGATGCATCTTATAAATTTGGTCGTGGGCGGGTGCAATTAATTGCGCACAGCGCACTGCTTGACGATAAACCCGCCCAGCTCAGGCAGGATGAGAACGGACAACCACAACGGAAGCTTCTGCTTATCCCGAATAAAACCCTGTTTATCAGCCGGGACAACCAGGAAGAGTCGTTTCAGCGTCTGGTATTGCCAATAGAAATTCAGACTTTCCTGCCCATCGACACCACCCGGATCCGTGATCTGGAAGAGTGGGAACTGCGTGGTCAGTTTGAACTGGTATCCTATTAATACTTTTGTTATCTTAATTTATCACAGAGACAGCACTCTCTCCGGAGACCAAAAGTGATGTGCAAATAAATACTTTTGCTCAAAAAACGAGCTTTGCATTCTTAAAAAAATCTTACTCTCTTGCTTTTTTATTCAGTAAGAAAAAAATATGATTTTTTATATTAAAATAATATATTGATATTTAAATTAAAAATATTAGACAACTATTTTGGTTCGCAATAAACACATAAATAAGATTAATCACTCATCTTTACATCCCCTCATTTTACGCCTATCATTAACAACAAGATAACAATTAGCATGTTAATTATATTTCCTTATTTATAGAGCCCAAATAAAGCAACGGATGTGTATTACCGCTGACATCAAAACACGCTGTTTCGTGTTCAGGTTGCATAACGAGGCACTCTTTTTTATCAACTATTTTTTTATCAACACAGGAGAAATAACAATGAGTTGCTCAATGCGGTTTCCTCTCATTCTGACTTTACTCCTCCTTGTGTTGAATCATATGTAGGTACTTAAGCTCATAACACATTGATGTACCTTTAATTCATTACAGGGTAAATACTAAGACCTAACGATAGCAACATACTTTTCTGATCTCGCCTGGGATGAGCTCGTTGACCATGAGTCGCAAAA
>JBOFSC010000623.1:0-10506 GCA_051651345.1 Enterobacteriaceae bacterium | reverse complement strand
AGCTATAGATGCCCCAGTAGTAACAACAGAGGGCCAGCAGCGCCTGCGCCAGGCTATCCCAGGGGTGTGACAGGGCCCCTTCTCCGCCAAAGCTGCCCAGATACGAGATCACCATGGTGCCGCCGTAAAAGCCGATCAGCCAGCGGGCGGAAAGGATCTGCTGTGTCCAGGAGGCATGGCGCACGGGTACCTGCTTTTTAAATGATAAATAGATTAACCCCAGTACGATTTGTAATCCCAACAGCCAGGAGATCGTTTGCCAGCCAGACCAGTAAACAATCAGGGCTGAGATAATAAAAGCGAGGGGGCCCAGCACGCTAAGGCCGCGTACATAGAAAGGTCGGGCCATCTGCGGGGCGTTGCGACGTAGCGCGCCAGTGGCGACGGGGGCAAGGGCATAGCTCATCAGCAGTGCGGCGGAGACCACATTGATCAGCGCCTCCCAGGAGGGAAATGGCAACGTCCAGAAGATGGACAGGATAAAGGTGAGCCATAAAGCGGGCCGGGGAATACCGGATTCACTATCGATACGGGTAAAAATTGAGAGCAGGGAGCCGGTGCGCGCCCAGCCATACACCACACGGGGCGTGGCGTTCATATAGATATTACCGGTACCGCTGGGGGAGATAATGGCATCGCTGACCACCAGGAATGCCAGCCAGCCCAGCCCCAGCAGCAACGCGATATCGCGGTACGGCAGGGAGAAGTGGCGACTGATACTACCCCAGCCATCCGCCAGCAGTTCAGAGGGAATAGCTCCGAGAAAGGCCAGTTGCAGCAGCACATAGATAATGGTGGAGATCAGTACCGAGGCGATCAGAGCGATGGGAATATTGCGCTGGGGGTTTTCCACCTCTCCGGCAACGGAAATAATCGGCGTCAGGCCCAGATAGGCGAAGATAACCCCTCCGGCGGAAACGGCAGCTTGTACCCCGGCAGCCCCAAAGGGAGCGAAGCTGTGGCTGGTGAGATTCTGCGGCTGGAAATAGAAAAACAGCACCATAATCACCAGAAAAGGCACCATAAATTTAAAGAAACTGATGATATTGTTAGCGCGGGCGAAGGTTTTAACACTGTAATAGTTGAGGTAGAAAAAGAAGCAGAGCAGGGCAAATTGCACGACCCAACCCAGCAGAGTCGGGTTGCCGGAGCCGGGCTGATTAAGCTGAGGAAACCAGGCCGCCGCATATTGCCGCGCAGCAACCACTTCGATGGCGATCAAGCTGGAAAAGGCGATCAGGGTCATACACCCCATCAGATATCCCAGCAACTCCCCATGGGAGTAGACCGGATAACGGATAATGCCACCCGCTTTGGGCAGTGCCGCGCCCAGCTCGCAGTAGACAATGCCGAGCAGCAGTACCGCCACACCACCGATCAGCCAGGAGTAGATCCCGGCTGGACCGGCAATGGCCGCCACATGACTGGCGGCAAATAACCAGCCGGAGCCAAAAATGGCCCCCAGGCCAATAAAGGTGAGATCCACGAGGTTAAGCTGTTTCTTAAATTTTCCCTGTGGTTTATTCAGAGACGGAGTCTGTAATTGTTGTTTTATGATTGTCATTATCTTTCTCCATGGGCTCGCGGGTATAGATACCATTGACCAGACGCAACAGACCTAAAGGATTACTGTCCTGAAGTGCCGGGGGTAGCAGAAATTGCGGGGTGTTTTGCCAGCAGAGCGGACGCAGAAAACGTTCAATGGCAAGGGTGCCCACTGAGGTGCCTCTGGCATCGCTGGTAGCAGGCCAGGGCCCGCCATGCACCATGGCATCACAGACTTCCACACCGGTTGGGTAGCCGTTGATGATCACTCTGCCTGCTTTGGTCTGCATCAGGGCATAGAGCTCATGGGCGGTGGTTAACTCCTGTTCTGCGCCGATCAGGCTGGCGGTAAGTTGCCCTTGCAAGGCGCTAATAGCCTGTTGCAGTTGCTGCTCCTCTTCCACTGTCACGAGGATCGTGGCGGGACCAAATACCTCCTGCTGCAACAGGGAGTGCGGCTGCGCCAACAGTTCCGGCACGGCGTGAAATAGCTGCGCGCAAGCCCGGTTGTTGCTCTCCTGCTGTCCGGCAATATGCTGAATATCAGGATGTTGTTGCAAGGTACGGATACCTTGTTGATAGTCGAGCAAAATACCGGCATTGAGCAGGGTCTGAGGCGGGTGTTGTTGCACCAGCTGGCACAGGGTTTGGGTAAAAAGCTCAAGAGCAGGGGTACGCACGCAGAGCACCAGTCCCGGTTTGGTACAGAGCTGGCCGCAGCCCATGGTGAAGGAAGCAAACAGCTCCTGGGCTATCTGTTCAGGGCGCTGTTGCATCGCCTGGGGCAAAATCACCACCGGGTTGATGCTCGACATTTCGGCAAATACCGGAATGGGTTGCTCACGGCTGGCGGCCAGGGAGAACAGCGCCCGGCCTCCGCTCAGGGAGCCGGTAAATCCCACGCCCTGAATCGCCGGATGTTGTACCAGAGGGCCGCCGACTTTCTCTCCGTAAATCATATTAAATACCCCAGGCGGCATCTGCTGCTTCTCTGCCGCCTGGACAATCGCCTGGGCTATGCGCTCTGCGGTTGCCATATGGCTGCTGTGTGCTTTCACCACCACCGGGCAGCCAGCAGCAAGGGCCGCAGCGGTATCGCCCCCGGCGGTAGAAAAGGCCAGCGGGAAGTTGCTGGCACCAAATACGGCGATGGGACCCAGGGCTATATGGCACTGACGGATATCAGGCCGTGGCAGGGGCTGACGTTCTGGCTGTGCGCTGTCTATCCGGGCGCGCCAGAGGTCATCGCCACGCAACAGCAAATCAGCAAACAGACGCAACTGATTGCATACGCGCATTTTCTCTCCCTGAATGCGCGCAATAGGGAGCGCGGTTTCCACGGCCACCAGTTGTACAAACTCCTCTCCCAGGGCAGCGATCTGTTCGGCCATTTCTTGCAGAAAGGCGGCCCGCTGTGCCGGAGGACAGCGACTGTACAGGGGAAAGGCCTGGCGCGCTGCTTCAGCCGCCTGGTTGATTTCAGCATCGGTTGCCTGATGGAAGCGATAACCGCTGGGCTCTCCGCTGGCAGCGCACAGACTGGATAACTTGCGTTCTCCCTCTGCACTGCGACCACCTGCGATAAAGTGCTGCCCGCTATGCCAGGGCAGAGGGGTTGAGATAGTCATTGCGCTCTCCTTTTATACCAGACCCACGTCGGGCAGGGTGGGACGATTGGCGAGGGCGCGGGCCATAATGCTCTGGACCTGCTCAAGGGTTTTACCCTGTAACGGCAGGCGGGGAGGGCGGGTAAGGGCGCTGCCGCGACCGACTATCTCTTCACACAGCTTGATGCATTGCACCAAATCCGGACGGAAATCGAGATGCAGCACTGGCATAAACCAGCGATAGAGCTCAAGGGCTTCATTAAAGCGGCCCTGCTTTGCCAGACGGAATAGGGTCTCGCCTTCGCGGGGGAACACATTGGACATGCCGGAGATCCAGCCCTGGGCACCGACCGCCACGCACTCCACCACCACATCATCCAGGCCAGCAAACAGGGTAAAGCGATCTCCCACTTCGGCGGGGATATCAACAAAAGGGCGGGTATTGCCGGAAGAGTCTTTGAAGGCGACGATATTATCGCAATCCGCCATGGTGACCAGCACATCCCAAGTGACATCATTTTTGTACACCAGCGGGTTGTTGTACAGCATGATGGGGAGATCGGTGCTGGCCGCGATAGTACGAAAATAGCTGATGGTCTCGGCCATGGTGGGGGTATACACCAGAGGCGGCATCAACATAATGCCATCCGCACCGGCTTTACCCGCCTCCGCCACCATGGTGATGGCATTGTCGGTGGTCAATTCTGCCACGCCGCACAATACGGGCAGTTTACCGGCAGAAGCATCGACCGCCACTTCAACCAGGGCGCGTTTTTCCTGTTGCGTCAGGGAGGTGTTCTCGCCCACAGTACCGTTCATCACCAGACCGGAGACACCATCTTTAATCAGGTTGATAATCACTTGCTGGCTGGCATCCAGATCCACCGAAAAATCAGGGCGTAACTGGGTGCTGACCGCAGGAAACACACCACGCCAATCGACACGCATAGGGCTCATTCTGTCACTCCTTGTTTCTGTATAAAAAAGTGATGTTAAAAAGTTGTAATATAAAAATAACAGTTATGGATAGTGACAAGATTTGCGATGGGGTGCTTGGCTGTTTTCATGCGTTCATATGACGAAAACAGCATAGTGTTACAATTTACCCCCCTCCTTTTAGCTCTATTCAGGTGATTACCCTATTTCCGCCAGCTTCTGTAACGGATTACACTTTGGCAGACTCTGTTCTCCTTCTGATTGCATAAGCCGTTGCCAGGCACATTGTAGGTACTATGTTTTCTATCCGGACCAAAATAACAGGCTGCTCTCCCGCTCAGGCTGCTGCTGTACCCTGTGAGCTGCCTGTGGATCAGCAAATGGTTAATGAAGTGCTGGCTGATTTGCGAAATATGCTGGTTAATTTGCAAAACAGTGCTGATTTAACTCAACAACTTGCCAGTGAAGAGCGTGCCGGGGGCAAGCTGAGTGTTGTCATGCGCCAGTTAGCCCACTGGCTACGGGCCAATACAGTAGAACCTGTCAGTAAACAAGATATTAGTATCAGAGTAGATAATGAAATCTTCACCCTGATGCTTATGCCGCACAACGTCATAGTGTTAGCCTGTGCCAGAAGCGATGATATTGTGCTGGTGGAGGTGGATTACACGATGTTGCAGCACAAGTTGTCGGCGGCGATGACCTTATTGACAGCCGATATTGAGAATATTGAGCTGCAAGATGCAGGTTATGCTGTGGGCGGCGAAGCTGTGCCAGCTCAAATCACAACCACAAAGCAAGCACTGGATCAGGACCTGTTCAGCCAACCCTCGCCCGATATAACGCAGGCAGAAACAATCCCTTTACCTCAGTATTCTACGACCTATGCACAAAAGAAGGGGCGTGGTGAACCTTTGCGGCTTCTTAAGGCGGGCGATAACCATTTTGTCAACTCCACGACCGTTCGTCTTTTAACGTATGTTCGGGGAGACGTGATTAGCAAAAATCTACGTGCGGTACGCGATGCATTGAAATGTGTGCAGAGCGAATTGTCCAATACGAATCTCCGGGGGCTGCAAGATGCGCTGGCAAGATGGCAAAGCAAAGAGGCGGAGGAATTTGCCAGACTTGGCAGCTTAGTACCCAGGCTGCGTGCTGAAATTGAAGGGCTGCGGGATGAGTGGTTCTTTCAGGCGAAGGCGGAAGGTTTGTATGGGTTACAATTAACGCCAGATTTGGCGCGTACTATGGCGGATAAGATCGTTTGTAATCGTCAGAACCGCATCGTGGGTATCGCATTACCTCTGACCAAAGAGGAACTGTGGCACAAGATCTATCCTGTCTGGTGGGCGCACAACGCGCAATTGTATGGACTTACCCTGACACCGACCCAGTGCCAGCAATGGCAAGATATACTGCAGTTTGATGGCATCGGGCGTATTGTGGGGATGCGTTGCTGGTTGCCAGCCGAAACCCGTGAGCAGCTAAGTCGTCTTGCTATTTCCTCTTTGGTCAGGGTCAACAGTATGTTGCAACGGGAAGCCCCGATGACAGAGCAGGATTGCCTGCTGGCTTTTTGTTGGCATATCAGACAGAGCGCCATCCCACAGAGGGAAAGTCTGGCAGAGAAAGCGAAAGCTTTGTGGTTGGCCCGAAAGATAGATACTGCACATATCATCGCCCTGTTTAACGAAGCGAAACAGGTTGCTGGCAGCGATACTGCGTTGCAAATGTGGCTGGGAGATCTGATTACAGAGGCTCATAAATCCAAAAAAATGGGGCAGTATCTGGATGCCCTGTTTGCACGCCAGTTTGATTCTGAGTTTGCCCGCGGCCTGGTGGTTGCTCCTTCCCCGGCAGCACTCCATACGACCAGGCAGTTAGGGGAAAAATTGTATGCGGAGTTTATCTCTCGCATGCAGGTGCTGCAGCAGGACAATACAGGCGCAGGCGGTTCCCCAGATGAGCGACTACAGCGATTTGCCACCAGAATTGAGAGCAGAATGCGGCCCTGGTTCAACCAGTTACCTGGACTGACCTCTTTTCTCAGGCAGCCATCACTGGCGACATTCAGACAGATGCTGACAACGGCAGATACGGGTTTTGACATGATATTCTTGCCCTGGCTGGCCGTTAATATGGCGGATAGTGAGGAGATGGGACTGAATAATGATGCATGGAAAAAAGAAGCAGACCAGTTTTACGAGGCAATCCTCAAAGCACGTTCCCGCGACCAGGTTATCGCCTCTGGAGAGCAACATAAGTTTCAGGTGGAGCTGATCACCCGTGGTACTGATCACGATGGCATCAGTTTGCATTATCAGCCTTCAGGCAACCAGCAAGACTACCATCTGATGAAACAGTTGAGCATGGCCGACAGCCACATTTTAACAGAGAGTAAGATGACGACACTGGAGCGCAATACCGTGGCAGAAGGTTTGGCCCCAGTGATGGGGGCTTCAGGCTCTACCCAACTGTTAATGTACTTATACCACTATCTGGCGAGCAAAGATCCGCATTTCTCACCAGAGCAGGCTTATCTCAACTTACTGGCGATGCTGGTATTTGATGGGGGTCACTCCGTCAAAGAGAGCCTGGTTGTGTATAAGAGTTATTTGGCCAGTAAAGAGGAGCGTTTGCAGGTGTTGCATCACGCCAGCGCCAGCTATTTGGATTTGCTTAAGATTGGCGGGGAAGAGGGGAGGGCATGGATTCAGCGCGCACTGGATAACGCGTTTGCGCGCACACTGGATTTCTATGAACAGTATGCATGGTCAGCTAAAAATAAGTTGCCTTAACTCAGGCTATGGTTCCCCTTTTGGATCCTCTGGCGAGGTAAACTGGGCGCGGTAAGCTTTGGGGGGAATACCGGTCAGCATTTTAAACTGACGGCTGAAGGCACTGTGATCGGTATAGCCGCACATTAAAGCGATATCGGTAATAGGCAGAGAGGTTGCCAGCAGTTCTGTGGCTCTCTCCAGTCGGACTTTTTGAATCATCTGCCGGGGTGTCAGATGAAAAATCCGTTTACAGTATCGCTCCAGTTGGGCCACGGAGAACCCACTTAGCTGGGTCAGTTCTTCCAGCAAAATCGTCCGCTCAAAATGTTGTCGGATATAGTCATCGACGCAAGCCAGCTTACTGTAAGCCGGATGGTTGGCACTGGCTTGTTGCAGATCATGAGAGATCCCTACCATACCGATCATTTCTTCCCGTCTGTCATAGAGTGGCAGTTTCTGTGTCAGGCACCATCCGGTTTTGCGGTCGTGATAAAAATGCAGTTCCAGTTGGTCGCGGATAGTGATCCCCTGATGCAGGACACGTTGATCTTGCGCGAGATAGCGATTGCCCAGTTTATGGGGAAACACCTCTGCGGAGGTGCGGCCTAACAAGGGGGTGATGCTTTTAAAACCGCAGCGACGGGCCAGGGTCAGATTGACCAGCAGATAACGGGCCTGCAGATCTTTGACAAAGAAAACCACACTGCTGAGAGAGTTGAGCAGCGGTGTGATCAGTGACAGTGCATTTAACAGACTCTCCAGATTCGCAGGCCTTTGCGAGGCCTGCCCCTTACACAGCCTCTCCAGGTGTAGCAGTGGAAAGAGCGTATCATTTGTTGTTCTCTGTGATAAAAGTGCGGACAATTGCGGTGTCTCAGAGGGGGATATCATAGCTGGCTCTCCCTGTATCCGTGCAGAAGAGTGAACAATAGCACTAACATGTTAATACAATGTGATTTATATGTTCTACAGGTTGCTTTTCATCAAAGCGAATAAATATCTCTGATATGTGAACAGGGTGGCATTTTTAGAGAGTACTCACTCCAGGGTGGGTGGTGTAGCAGCTGTGTCAGATAGTTGTTAAACTGTTCATCACTCAGTTGCTTTCTTCCTTATTTTTTTCTGCACAGCTTTCATTGTTTCCAGGTAGTCTGTTTCCACTTCAGAAGGTTGTTCGACCAATTGAGCGCGGTATCTGGCATATTCCCGTTCGGCTTTATTTATTGCCTGTTGGTGGCTGACAGTACCTTTACCCTGCAGGGTTTTACCACCCATGGCTATAATCAGTTGCTCAAGATGCAGTAGCCACTCTTTCATATGGGTAGTTTCATGATTCATAGCGCGAAATTCAGCGGCATCAAAGTAGGCGGATACCAGGGTGTTCAGACGCTTAAGCTCGTCCATATCGAGGTAATTCTTGGCGTTACCAACCTCAGTTTTAGTGGGATGTGGACCAGAGAATGATAAGAGTCCCATGAAGGGTTTACCTGCATCAGCCCGTTCGGCGATGACTTCGGCGGCAGTTTGACCATGAGCAGCGTAGTGTAGCTTATTTTGTACCGTCTTGAAAAAGAGTAAGCTGGCCTCGGCTTTGGGATCGTAGTCCACGCTGGTGGCGTATAAATCAAGTACCTGCCTGTAGAGCACCTTCTCGCTGCTGCGAATGTCTCGAATACGCTCAAGCAGTTCTCTCCAGTAGCTACCACCACCCAGATTTTTGAGACGAGTATCGTCCATGGTGAAACCCTTGACCAGATATTCGCGTAACCGTGAGGTCGCCCAGATACGAAACTGGGTACCTTGTTGCGATTTGACCCGGTAGCCAACCGAAATAATGACATCAAGGTTAAAGTGCTCAACCTGATAGGTTTTGCCATCTGCAGCAGTTGTTGCAAATTCTGCAACAACTGAATGGCGATCAAGTTCGCCTTCTGTAAACACATTGGTGATATGTCGGGAGATGGTGGATTTGTCACGCCCCAGCAAGTCAGCAAGCTGATTTAGGGAGAGCCAGACCGTATCATCGATAAGTCTCACATCAATGGCAGGTGCATTGTCACGCTGATAGAGAATGATTTCACCGCCAGGTTGTGCATTCATACTTGTTCCTCCTTTCAGCGTGATCACAATGGCAACGCTCAGTTTTTCTGTGCCACGATGTGGCTGATGCAGACCTTGAGTTTATAAATGTGTACAGTTTAGCGAGAGTTGGCTCACTTTCGTACATTATATTGCTATAAATTTCCAGTGATTCACCAGGACTGCTGCTGTTGCATAGTCATTTATAGTAGTAGCTCACAAAATCAGAACTGAAATGGCACCACTGTGCTGATTTCTATTTTTCACTCAGCGAAATCCATCAAGCGCCAGGGGGACAAATTGGCGATGCTGGTCATCACCTGGTATAGACGGCAGAGAACCCGATATGACGATGTCACTCACCCTGGTCACCCTCACTCTTGATGGCCTTGAAGTCAAGGTACCTGCAGGCATCAGTGTGGCGGCACTGTTGCAGATGCACGGCGATGGCTATTGTCGCCACACCTTTAACCATGAACGCCGGGGCCCCTTATGCGGGATGGGGATCTGTCAGGAGTGCCGGATCACGGTGGATGGCAAGCGTCGTCTGGCCTGTCAGACACTGTGCCTTCAGGGAATGTGTATTGAGAGGATCTCCCATGAGTGAACAGATTCGGATCTGCGATCTGCTGGTTATCGGTGCCGGACCGGCTGGAATAGCAGCGGCAACGGCGGCAGTGACCAGTGGGTTGTCGGTGATACTGCTGGATAACAATAACCATTATGGCGGTCAACTGTGGCGCCATGGCGCGTATTATCCGCCACCTCATCAGGCCAGACGCGCCTGGCAGCAGTTGCAGCAGGGGCGTTCGCTGACTGTCCTGATGGCGCAGCGAGTCGTGATGGTGGAGCCGCAACAGGTAGTGTGTGAGAGCGATAACAGCTATACCCAAATCCAGTGCCGACAGATGATCTTGTGCTGTGGCGCGCGCGAGCAATTTTTACCTTTCCCTGGCTGGACGTTACCAGGCGTTACCGGCGCTGGAGGCTTACAGGCCCTGATTAAGGGAGGCGTGTCAGTGCGCGGGCAGCGAGTGGTGATAGCTGGCAGTGGTCCCCTGTTATTGGCGACGGCAAAAACTGTGCGTGCAGCGGGAGGGAAAGTGCTTGCCGTTTTGGAGCAGGCGCAGTGGCGTACCCTGCTGGCATTCGGTTGTGGGTTATGGCGCTGGCCAGGTAAGTTGTGGCAGGCCGTCACGCTGATAACGCCCTCATATAGCGCGGATGCGTATGTGGAACAGGCTCTGGGTCAACAGCGACTGGAAGCGGTGCTGATCAACCATCATGGTCGACAAAAAGAGCTGCAGTGTGATCATCTGGCCTGCGCCTGGGGTCTGGTGCCGAATAGTGAATTGGGGCAACTGCTGGGGTGTACCCTGGATAAAGGTGCTATCGTGGTGGATAACTGGCAGCAGAGTACGATCTCAGGTATCTACGCAGCAGGAGAGTGCACTGGTATTGGTGGCGGGGAGCTGGCGCGCATTACGGGAGCGATTGCGGGTTATGCGGCAGCAGGAGAACAGGCCGCAGCCCAAAAACTGTGGCGCAAAAAGCAGTAC
>JBOFSC010000622.1:0-1628 GCA_051651345.1 Enterobacteriaceae bacterium | reverse complement strand
GCCGAACTCAGTCGTGAAACGCCGTAGCGCCGATGGTAGTGTGGGGTCTCCCCATGTGAGAGTAGGGAATCGTCAGCAATTCAAAAAGCAGAACAGAGAGAAACAAAAGGCGGGCTGAAAAGTCCGCCTTTTGTGTTTTTACTGTCCTTTGATAAGCCACAACTGAATAAACTGCACGACCTGCTCAGGCTGATTGATATCCAACCAGGGTACAGCGATATCAACAGGTTGATCACTTGCCAGTGCGATAACATGCTGATCGATAAGATCCCGATAATTCCTGCCAGTGTCACTGCGATACAGGGCAATTTTAGGGATAGGCTCATGTTTAAACCCTTCCACTAAAATCAAATCCAAATCACGATGCTCCAGACAACTGGCAAGATAATACAGATCCAGCGCAGCGCACTCAGGGGTTTCAGTAATCAGGGCCCAGCGTAAGTCACTGGCGACAATCGTTTGTTCCGCCCCGGCTTTTCGCAGTTCATAACTGTCTTTACCCGGTGTATCTATCTCCATCTCATGGTGAGTATGCTTAATCAGCGCGAGGCGAATCCCCTCCTGGCGCAACAGGGGGATCAGTTTTTTCAGCAGTGTCGTTTTGCCACTGCCACTATAGCCGGCAATACCAAGCAATGGGGTTATTGTTTTTAATGCGAGTCTGGTTGCCACTGTTGGCACTCCTCCAGTGTATTGATATTACGAAAGGATTGTGGATCTTGCGGGAAATGAATAACAGCCGCATTTTGCTGAGAAAAAAACAGCATAACCTTGCGTTCTCCCTGCTGCAGATAAAGGGAGAGGGCAGGCTCAACTGAACGATGCATCAGTACCATCGTCGGATGGACTCGTTCGCCATCCCCGGCACAGGCAATAAGTGCATCTCCCTTTTGTTGCCAGAGACGCTGAGCCAGATCCATAGGCAGAAAGGGAGTATCACAGGGGACGACCAGAATCCACTCAGTCGCTGAGTGTTGCAGACCCGTCAGCATCCCGGCCAGCGGCCCTGGATAATTTGCCATAGAGTCCGCAATGACAGGATAGCCCGCCAGCTGATATTCCTGCTGATGTCGATTGGCGCTGATCACAATAGTGTTAACCTGGGGCTGTAAACGGGCAAGCACATGCTGATAGAGTGGTTTGTCACTAAAACAGACCAAACCTTTGTCTTTTCCCCCCATTCGGGTTGCGCGGCCACCGGCCAGAATGATGCCGGTTATCGCAGAATGCATAATAACTCCTGAAAAATGGTGTCACAGAGCGATAATACCCCTTATGATAGAGGGTAAACAGGAGTCACCGTTATAACATATTTATGGAGATTGTCAGGTGAAGTGTACAAGACTAAATGAACTGCTTGAGTTAATACAGCCAGCATGGCAGAAGGACCCGGAGTTAAACCTGCTGGAGTTTATACAAAAGTTGGCTAATGAGTGTGGCTATAAAGGCGAATTGGCGGCATTACCCGATGATATTCTGATCTATCACCTGAAGATGCGCGATACCAATAAGTCAGCGGCTATTCCCGGATTACAGAAAGATTATGTCGAGGACTTTAAAACCGCCATTCTGAAAGCGCGTGGTGTTATCAAAGAGTAAATAAAATATAAGAATAGAATTGATAATTA
>JBOFSC010000621.1:0-1101 GCA_051651345.1 Enterobacteriaceae bacterium | reverse complement strand
TTTTTTGCGACTCATGGTCAACGAGCTCATCCCAGGCGAGATCAGAAAAGTATGTTGCTATCGTTAGGTCTTAGTATTTACCCTGTAATGAATTAAAGGTACATCAATGTGTTATGAGCTTAAGTACCTACATATGTCCGCCCAATAATTCACGCAAAAAAGGAAACTGTACCGATTTCCATAATACCAGCCCGGAGAGCAGGCTGAGTAAACCTAATACCATAGCACCCAGATAAGCCAATCGTTGCACCATATTGTAGTGGCTTAAATCATCGTGCTGCAGTTTTCCCCGCAATGCGGCGGCGAGATCCTTCATAGCACCAGTAATACTTAAGGGCCAGAATTTTTTATACCAGCGGCCGGTCAGCGTATTGAGCAAGATATAAAAAAGCGCGTTACCGACAAATAACCACATGCCAGCAAAATGCCACTGCAAAGCACCACCTAACCAGCCTCCCAAAGTCAGCACATCAGGAATAGAAAAATCAAACAGAGGGGAAGCATTATAGATGCGCCAGCCGCTGGTCACCATAATGAACATCGCAATCACATTAAGCCAGTGACTGATGCGCAGCCACAGAGGATGGATATTGTGTTTCATGGGTTGATACACCTTCTGAGATGAATGGGTTGCCATAATGTGGTTTGTATTCCCCAACAACTTATTCGATTATAAATAATAATAGCACTGTTTTTTTGTATCAAAATCTTATTGTTATTCAAAAAAACAGAACAGGTTTGTACCACTTTGTAAAAGTGTGTAAAGACTCTTTGTGCAGAACATATAACAATTTTAACTAACGTAACGACGCAGATGCTCTATGATGTTTACTATATGATGCTGTTCAATAAATGATCGTCCGTTGCCGGTGAGGAGTTTCAATCTATGCACTTACGTAATACCCCTTCCACTTATGGCGCAATCGCTATTGCGTTCCACTGGCTGGTCGCCATCGTGATCATCTGCATGTTTGGGGTGGGCTTATGGATGACTTCGCTCTCCTACTATAGCCCCCGGTATCATGAAGCACCCCATCTGCATAAATCCGTAGGGATCCTGCTGGCTGCGGTGATGGTTGCCCGCCTGGTCTGGCGCTTATG
>JBOFSC010000620.1:0-3212 GCA_051651345.1 Enterobacteriaceae bacterium | reverse complement strand
ACCATCGGGGTTTATCCGTGGGAACAGGAGATCAAACAGAAGCTGATCTTCGATTTGGAGCTGGGCTGGGATCATCGTGCGGCAGCCAAAAGCGACTCCCTGCACGATGGCCTCTGTTACGATACGGTCAGCCGCAGCGTACTGGAGTATGTGCAGGGGCGCTCTTTTGCCATGGTGGAGCGGGTGGCAGAAGAGGTGGCGCAACTGCTGCTTACCTCATTTAAGGTGCCCTGGGTTCGGATTAAACTGAGCAAGCCAGGGGCGATTCCTTACGCGGCGCAGGTGGGCGTGATTATCGAGCGACGCGCTTAAAGCTCTCCCCGCTGCCAGGCAGTCAGAGCAGCCAGACGGCGTTGACTGAGCTCTTTGCGGATAGCTTCACCCTGAAAGCCATCGGCAATAATCGACTGAGTATCAACGCCTTTAAGCACGGTATAAGCGCTGTTAAGATATTCCCCCTGCAAGTAGGGATAATTTTCCCAGCCACTGCGGCCACGATAATCCGCTTCGCTGGCCTGCACCAGTTGTGTCAGGCGATGGGGGCGACGCCAGACATCGATCCCGTCGAACAGTTGCAGCAGCACTTTGGCGGACTGATGATCGCAGATATGCACCAGATCGTGATACTCCGCCACCAGCAGAGCCAAATCACGGATGGCGTTGGGCACACGCAAACGCTGGCACAGAGCTTCAATCAGGACCAACCCCGCGATACCGTGATTGGGATGGCGCGGCCATACCTCCTTCGGTGTCACACCCTTACCAATGTCATGACACAGCGCGGCGAAACGGACATCCACTTCCTGGGAGAGCTGAGCGGCCATCCTCAGGGTCATCAGGGTATGCACACCGGTATCGATCTCCGGATGCCATTTCTCCGGCGCAGGGACGCCAAACAGTTGATCCAGCTCAGGGAACAGCGGCTGAAGGGCATTGCAGTCACGCAGCGTCTGAAAAAAGATCTGCGGACAGGGTTCGCTCAGGGCTTTGGCGGTTTCGGTCCAGATACGCTCCGGCGCCAGAGTGGAAAGTTCTCCGCTCTGGGCAATCTGCTTCATCAACGTCAAAGTATCAGGGGCGATGTGAAAGCCGAGCAGGGCAAAGCGAGCGGCAAAACGGGCAACCCGTAACACCCGCAGGGGATCTTCGGCGAAGGCCGGGGAGACATGGCGCAGCAGACGCCGTTTAATATCTTCTCGTCCCTGCCAGGGATCAATATAGTTTCCCTCTTGATCCTGAGCGATAGCATTAATGGTGAGGTCACGACGTAACAGATCCTGCTCCAGAGTCACATCCGGGGCGGCATAGCAGGTAAAGCCGGTATATCCCTCACCAGATTTGCGTTCAGTGCGGGCCAGGGCATACTCCTCACGGCTCTGCGGATGTAAAAACACTGGAAAATCGCGCCCGACCGGCTGAAAACCTTGTTGCAGCAGCTCCTGAGGTGTGGCACCTACGACCACCCAGTCGCGGTCAATCACTGGTAATTGCAGTAAACGGTCGCGCACTGCGCCGCCAACAAGATAAATCTTCACGCGTTTACTCCTCTCCTGAGCATAAGGTCTGAATATTAACTCAAATTATTAACAAATTTAAGAGGCTGTAAAAATAAGCTGTTTTCGGTTATTTCCGGTAACACTTTTCCATTTGGAGCCTGAAAAAACAATCAATAGAATGTAAATCGTTTTGTGTCAATTAATTGTCTTTGTTGTTAGATATGAGAGTATATGTGATGAAAAAATCCGTAATGATTCTGGCATGTTTACTGGCGGTGGCTGTGCAGGCTGAAGCTGGACGTGAGCCTTGCTCTGGCAGTAAAGGCGGAGTCGATCACTGTGCCAATGGTAAGTTTATTTGCCGGGATGGTTCCACCAGCGAATCAAGCAAAGCCTGTAAGGCCCCCAGTGAACTGAAAAAAGCCGAGGAAAAGGTCAGCCACACCCTGACTGAATCAAAGGATGAGGTCAAATCTCTGGAGCACAGACTGGAAAACAAATTCTCCAGCCATGAAGAGCATGAAAAAACGCTCAAAGCCCAGAAAGCCCAGCAGATGTCTGCCGGCAAAGAGCACGCCACTAAGCCTTTGACCGCTGTACAGCAGCCTGTGGAGCAAAAGGCCGCTACCGGCAAGGACACCTCTCATTAATTGCTGAGAAGAACAGGACAGTGGATGGATAACATCCACTGTCACCGCGAAGCAATAATAGTCACAGCGCAGTAACAATAGCCATATCACCAATCCCCCTGAAAGCCATGACCTGATATACCCAAAGTATTTCGAGTTGCAGGTAGGCGGCAAACAGATTCAGCCGATGAGCATACATCAGTATGTGATTCGGATGAATCTGTGCAGCCAACACCCCTGCAACTTGAAAGACGAAGGGTATATAGTGTTAGCATCCCGTTAAGCAATGCAGGAGACAGCCATGTCTGTCGAGATTGAACTTAAGTTTATGCTGTTGCCCACAGCCATCGATGCTGTCACAGCACACCTGGCCGCTCAGGCGCAACAAGGCGCTAAGAGACGCCATCTGGACAACCGTTATTATGAAACCACCGATAACACATTGCGCAGGCAGGGTATGGGGCTGCGTATTCGCGGTTGCGATCAGCAGTATGAAATGACTCTGAAGTGTGAGGGCGACAGCCTGGGCGGTTTAAGCCAAAGGCCGGAATATAATGTGCAGCTCACTCAGCCCAGCCTGGATCTGACGCTGCTGCCTGTTGAGATCTGGCGCCTGGAGTGTGATATTCATCAGTTACAGCAGCGCCTGCAGCCGCTGTTCAGTACCGATTTCGTACGGGAAAGTTATCTGATCCCGTATGGTAACAGCACCATAGAAGCGGCTCTGGATCAGGGACACATTTGTGCCGGGCAACGTTCAGAGCCTTTACTGGAGCTGGAGTTAGAGCTACTGCAGGGCAGCGGTCCCGATCTACTGGCATTTGCCTGGCAACTGCACACGTTGACCGGGTTACGTATGGCGACACGCAGCAAGGCAGCCAGGGGATACGCACTGGCGGCGGGGGCTGACATCAGGGCGTCAGTGCCAGAGACACCTTCTCTGTCAGCGACCATGCCCCTGGCGCAAGGGGTGGTGCAGGTTTTAAGTTATGTGCAGCAGTGCTGGTATCAGCAGATTGAGGTGGGACTGACAACAGGCGCGCCGCTACAGGAAACCCTCGCAGCGGTAATGAATCAAATTGAGCCG
>JBOFSC010000619.1:0-1512 GCA_051651345.1 Enterobacteriaceae bacterium | reverse complement strand
ATAACCCGGCTGACATCCTGGGTCCAGAGATAGGAAGCCAGTCCGTAAGGCACATCATTGGCCATCTGCAGCCCTTCCTCTTCACTCTTAAAGGGCAGCAGACAAGCCACAGGGCCGAAGATCTCCTCCTGAGCCACCCGCATGCGGTTATCCACATCCGCCAGAACGGTGGGGCGCAAAAAGTTGCCCTGCTGCAGATGGGGGGGCAGATCCGTCGGTTTATCCGGGCCACCGGCCACCAGCCTGGCTCCCTCTTCAATCCCCAGGCGGATATAGCCGGAGACCTTCTCCCAATGCTGGGGAGTGATCAGGGCACCGACCTGGGTATTCAGATCCAGCGGATCGCCAACGCGGATACGATTAGCCCGCTCAGCAAAGCGTTGCACAAATTCGTCGTAGATATTTTCCTGGATAAAGATACGTGAACCGGCGGTACAGCGCTCGCCATTGATGGAGAAAATGGTGAACAGGGAGGCATCCAGAGCCCGTTCAATATCGGCATCATCAAAGATCAGTACCGGTGATTTACCGCCCAGCTCCATGGAAAACTTCTTCAGACCGGCGCTCTCGATAATTTTACTGCCGGTAACCGTGCCGCCGGTAAAGGAGATGGCGCGGACATCCGGGTGCCGCACCAGAGCATCACCCGCAGTGGCCCCATAACCCTGGACCACGTTGAGCACTCCGGCGGGAATACCGGCCTCCAGCGCCAGCTCACCTAATCTGTCTGCCGTCATGGGCGACAGTTCAGACATCTTCAGAACAGCGGTGTTGCCCAGGGCCAGGCAGGGAGCGACTTTCCAGGTGGCGGTCATAAAGGGTACGTTCCAGGGAGAGATCAGAGCGCAGACACCCACCGGCTGTAGCAGGGTGTAGTTGAGCATCTGGTCATCCACCGGGTAGGTGCTGCCATTCATGCGCTGGCACACTTCGGCAAAAAAATCAAAATTATGGGAGGCTCGTGGGATCAATGCATTTTGCGTCTGATGTAACGGCAGACCGGTATCCAGGGTTTCCAGACGGGCCAGTTCCGGCACATTCTGGGCGATTAACTCCCCCAGGCGCAGGATCAGGCGCGCCCGCTGTTTCATTGGCAGATTGGCCCATTTGGGAAATGCGGCTTTAGCGGCCTGAACCGCCTGATCGATCTCCGCCGCCGTGCCGGATGCCACCTCCGCCACCACTTCGCCGGTGGCCGGATTGATGGAGTGAAAATGCTCAGAACTGTCGACGTTCTTGCCGTTAATCCAGTGTTTGATCTGTCTCATGCCAATATCTCCTCTTGGTTTGCGGCATAGCTTGTGGCATAGTCTGCAGCGCTCACAATACGGTTGCTCAGCTGGCCAATACCCTCAATTTCCACTACCACCTCATCGCCGGGCTGAACATCAGACAACCCTTTCGGTGTCCCGGTGGCGATCATATCGCCGGGTTGCAGGGTCATAAATTCGCTCAGGTAGCCGATGAGATAAGGGATGTCGAACACCATGTCGCAGGTGTTGCCTTGCTGAC
>JBOFSC010000618.1:0-2346 GCA_051651345.1 Enterobacteriaceae bacterium | reverse complement strand
TTTCTGCTGGGATGGAGCGCCCTGTTTTGTGGTGCCATGATGATGAAAGGTGAAAAGTCAGATGAATAAGGTGCTCTTGTTGTGCCGGGCCGGATTTGAGAAAGAGTGTGCTGCGGAGATCAGTGATATGGCGGCGCAGCGGCAGATCCAAGGATTTAGTCGGGCAAAAGAGAATAAAGGCTATGTGCTGTTCGAATGTCAGCAACCTGAAGAGGCGGATCGCCTGCTACAGAGCGTACCATTCAATCAGTTGATTTTCGCCCGTCAGTTTATGGTGGTGGGGGAGTTGCTGCGGGATCTGCCCGAGCAGGATCGCATTACGCCTGTCGTGGCGCAACTGACTGAGCTGGGGACTCTGGCCGATGATGTGGTGGTCGAGGTGCCGGATACCAATGAAGGGCGGGAATTGTTGAAATTCTGCCGTAAGTTTACCGTTCCCCTGCGTAGCGTTTTGCGTAAGCAAAGAATAGTGGCCGCCAAAAGCCGGGGCCGGGGGCTGGTGATTCATCTGCTGTTTATCGCGCCGGGTTGCTGTTATGTCGGTTACAACTATCACAACAACAGTTCTCCCTTTGCGATGGGTATTCCGCGTCTGAAGATGCCTGCTGATGCCCCCAGCCGCTCCACCCTGAAGCTGGAGGAGGCGTTTCATCTGTTTATTCCGGCCCGCGAATGGGCTGAGCGTCTGGAAGGTGGTAAACGGGCGGTGGATTTGGGCGCGGCGCCGGGTGGCTGGACTTATCAACTGGTTCAACGCAGCATGATGGTGCAGGCCGTGGATAATGGTGCGATGGCGCAAAGTCTGCTGGATACGGGTCAGGTGCGCCACTTTCGTGCCGATGGTTTTAGCTTTCAACCCGCCCGGCAACAGAGTGTCTACTGGTTGGTGTGCGATATGGTGGAGCAGCCGACACGGATTGCGGCCCTGATCAGCCGCTGGCTGGTGAATGGCTGGTGTAGTGAGACCATCTTTAATTTGAAGTTACCGATGAAGAAGCGCTATCAGCAAGTGTGTCAGGATCTGCAGAGGATCCGAGAGCAGTTAGAGGAACACTCCCTGTGGGCCGTGATTCAGGCCAAACAGCTGTACCACGATCGGGAAGAGATCACCGTGCATATTCGGGTATTGGGCAGCAGCAAGAGATAATCGCTCCAGGGGCAGACCCATGTGTCTGCCCCTGACTTGTTAAGACTTACTGGCAATTTCAAAAGTAGGCTGATACGCCTTATCCCCCGGCAGTTTCATTCGGTGTTGGGCAATAAAGGCATCCATCAGTCGATTGAGTTGGGTGGCGAGGCGGGGATCGCAACTGAGCTTGTAAGGACCATGGCGCTCTATGGCGTGAATACCATACTCTTTAACGTTACCCGCCACGATACCGGAAAACGCTTTGCGTAGCGCAGCCGCCAGATTCTGAGGCTCCTGAGTCAAAGAGAGATTCAGCGCAGCCATATTTTCGTGAGTCGGGTTAAAGGGGCGCTGAAAATCTCCCGGTACTTTTAAAGACCAGTTAAAGCTATAGGCATCGCTGCTGGCGCGGCGGTTCTCTTTTACTGAGGGCATCATCTGCTTCATATGGCGGGCCACTTCAGTGGGATCATCAATTATGATTCGGTAGTAGTTGCGGGCCTGCTCGCCCAGTGTCAGGACGATAAACTCATCCAGCACTGCGAAATAGTCTTCGCTCTCTTTAGGACCGGTGAGAACCAACGGTAGCACTTGTCCTTTATTGGCCGGGTCCATCAAAATTCCCAGTAAATAGAGAAACTCTTCGGCTGTTCCCACACCGCCAGGCAGAATAATAATCCCGTGCGCGATACGCACAAAAGCTTCCAGACGCTTTTCAATATCGGGCATGATAATCAGTTCAGTCACCAGCGGATTAGGCGGCTCAGCGGCGATAATGGAAGGCTCTGTAATCCCGATAAAGCGGCCATCACGATAGCGCTGCTGGGTATGACCCACAGCGGCACCTTTCATCGGTGCTTCCATAGCACCGGGACCACAACCGGTGCAGATATTTAACTCACGTAAGCCAAGTTGATTACCGACTTGTCTGGCATACCAGTATTCCCGCTCATTGATCGAGTGACCGCCCCAGCAGACCACGGTATTTGGCAATTCACCCACATGCAGTGCCTGAGCATTACGCAATATTGAAAAGATTAGGTTAGTGATCAGCACACTGTTATTGATATGCAGTTGCGGAAAATTGGTGGAGGTGAGGGCATTAAGTTGGCTATTGACGAACAGAATATCGCGCAATACAGCAAACAGGTTCGCCTGTAGCGCTCTGATCATTTTGCCATCGACGAAAGCCTCTTCAGGAGGGTTAACCAGTTCCA
>JBOFSC010000617.1:0-6196 GCA_051651345.1 Enterobacteriaceae bacterium | reverse complement strand
AGTGATGGCCGCTATCAATCGTAAGCAGGCGCTGCTGCCTGCCAGCGCGGAGATGATAGACAATCCCATCGGTACAGCCTGTGGTTTTGCTGTTGAAATGAATGGTTGTTGGATCTTTTTTACCCCCGGGGTGCCTGCTGAATTCAAAATGATGGTGGAACAGCAGATCTTGCCACGTATACGAGTCCGTTTTCCCGAGAAGGAACCGTTGCTATGCCTGCGCCTGACCACTTTTGGTCGCAGTGAGAGCAGCCTTGCCAGTCAACTGAGTCAGCTGTCATTTCCCGAGGGGAGTCAGTTGGGTTACCGCTCCTCCATGCCGATTATTGAACTGAAACTGACCGGTCCCGGCCATTTGCAGGTTGAGATGGAATCAGCCTGGCAACAGGTGCGCGAACTGCTCCAGCCGAATACGATCTATGAGGGCACAGAGGGCTTACCCCACTGGCTCAGTAAACAGTTGCGCCAGAGGCAGCTCACCGTGGCTGTCAGCGAACAGTTCAGTGCCGGTCTGCTGCACTGGCAGTTACGGGCAGCGGATGTTCCTCTTAAATGTGGTGAACTATTACCTGCCGGAGGAGAGTCGGATTCCGAGGACGTTGCCAGCTGGGCGCGTCTATTGTGCAGCCAAAGTGGTGCGGATATCGTCCTGGCTAATGGTGAGTTGCACGATGCCCATGTCTGTGTGGTGCTGCAGTGTGGTCAGAAGAGTTATTCTATGACCGTACAATATCGTCCTCAGCATCATAGTATGGAGACGCGGCAGAAGGTGATCGTGATGCTGCTGCAGGATATGTTGCGCCGTTGGCTCAATGGTCAGAGTGTCTATGGTGACTATGAGTGGCTGATGGTAACGGATACAATTGAAACCGGATATTGAGTAGTGAATAGCAGACAGATACAGGTGACTGCCTGAACAGCCACCTGCAATATTAATTATACTGAATCAGTAAATCATTTTTTAAGAGCAGTAACACTATTGCGACTTTCAATTATTTAAAGGCAACCCGATGCTTTAAAAGCCGGAGGCTATCAACTAACTCATTAAATCAGTGAACAAGTAAATATGCTGTAACACCCTGTTGTAAAGCCAGCCGTGAGGCATTTAGTGCTTTTACAACTGTAGGTGTACACGATTTTTTGTAAATAGGTACAGCGACAGCTGAAATGGCACCAACAAGAGCTACATGTAACGTACCAGTAGCCGCAATGACTGCTGTTGACGGGGGTAACTCCTTGTCTGCCATGGCATCAATTGCCTGAGAGATAACTGTATCGAACCCACGCATTGCAGCTGCACAATCTTCAGGCATGGGAGCCAGATATTGGCTGACACCCATGCTCTCAGCCTCTTGCTCATACTTGGGTAAAAGTGTTGCACCAGTTTGTTCATCTGCGTGCAACAGGACATTACTCATTTCGCCCAGAAATTGAACTTGTTTTGCGGAAAGAACAACATTATTATTTTGCGCTGCATTTGTATTTTGTAACATAAACATCGAAGAGACTACACATGCAATAATAGCTAACTTTTTCATTATGTTTTTCCTGAGTGGAGAAAGTCGCGCTACATATTTAACAGAGTTATAAAATCAGGGCAATATAGTAATTGTTATTTTTTATTGATATTTGTTAATTTTTATGTATGTAAAATCAACTGTCATTTATGTTATGTTTCATCATAATAGTAAGGGCATAGAAATCGCTGGATAGATAATTGATCGGATATGTTGCGTATGGAACTGAAAGCTACCGCGTTAGGGCGACATTTAGCCCAACACCCTTATAACAGTGCGCGCCTGCTGCCAGCCGGTGTGGAGGTTAGCGGCAGTAAGCATTGTGCTGTAATCCCCTTTAAAGATCTGGTTGCGGTGCGCTGCAAGCGTGGCCTTGTCTGGGGCGAACTGGAGTTTGAGCTGCCGGATACCAGAGTGGTGCGCCTGCATGGGACTGAGTGGCAGGAGACAAAGCGATTCCATGAGCAACTGATGCAGCACTGGTTACAGTGGGATCAGGAGGTGATCCCGATTGCTCAGGGATTACTCAATGAACGGGCTCATCAACTGTATCAACTGGCCGATAATCTTGAGTGGCTCACCTGGCAGAGGCTACAGCAAATAGTGACAGATATCCATATCACGTTACAGGGTTTGCCCTTACCCCAGCAGCGGCTACCGGATCTTATCCAGTGTGCGGGGGCTTATGCCCTTTGCCAGCAGTGGTTACAGCAAGGCGAAGAGGTGCGCCGACGCCATAATGAGCGCTGTTATGAGATATTAAGTGACAATTATCGCCCGTTTTTTTCCCGTCTGAATCGAGAGCAGGGTGCGGCTATTTTATGCACTGAACGCTGGGTCGATGTCAGGGGCGGGGTGGGCAGCGGTAAAAGTGAATTGTTACTGGCCAAGAGTCGCTGGTTGCAACAGCAACAGTCATTATCCCCGGAGCAGATAGTCCTGCTGGTACAGAATTCATACGCAGTGGATGAAATGAACTATCGGCGTCAGCTGAGAGGCGACAGCACACCGTTATCGATCCTGACCTTTGACCAGGCAGCCTTGCAGATTGTCCAGTGGTGTCGCAAACAGCCAGTGCAATTAAGTCAATTAGAGCAGGTGGAGCAAGTTGAGCAGATGTTGCTGATACAGTGCTGGCAGCAGCAGTGTGCTGATAAACGTGCTTATGCCCGCAGCTGGCAACAGTGGCTTAGGGAAGAGATGGACTGGCCGGTGCCAGAGGAGCGTTTTTGGCAGGATCCTGAGCTGATCGCCCGTCTGATTCCGCGTCTGCAGCGTTGGCTACGGTTAGTACGTATGCAGGGGGGGGCTCAGGGGGATATTGTGCAGATGGCAACAGAAGAGGCACAACCCATCCTGCAAAAACAGTTACGTCTGATGGCTCCGCTACTTAAGGCTTATAAAGGTCAGTTAAAAGAGGAGGGGGCTGTAGATAGCCCCAGGCTGCTTAAACTGGCCGCAGATTGTCTGTCCCGAAGATCCCGCAGCCTGCCCTGGAGTTATCTGCTGGTTGATGACCTGCACAACTGCTCTCCGGCACAAACAGAGCTACTGTCTCTTTTGATAAATAAGGGGTTATCACTAATGACCGTAGCTGATCCCGCAGCCAACAGCAGCGGATTTAGCGATCAACGGCAACAGTTGCATATTTTGTTACAGCAAAAACAGATCGAGGCCGAGCCAGTTTTTCTGACTGACAGTTGGCGCCCACCGCAGAGTGTGCGCGCAGTGGCCCACTATTTTCTTGATCCCTATGGCCTCGGCAATCAAAAACGGAAAGTTGACCGCTTTCTGCCGACAAAAAAACCGGTTATTGCATTACCACAAGAGATGCTGAGCGCGCTGTTGGATAAACTGAGTGGTACTGTCAGTGATAATGAGTGCGTCCTGTTGCTGACACGTTATAGCTATATGCAGCCCGGCTGTTTGCTGCATAAGGCGACCCGCTGGCCTAAACTCTCCCTCCATGTGATGACTATTGATGCCTGCAGTAGCATCGAAGCCGATATCGTGATCCTGTGTGGCTTAAGTGCTGATACAGATGGCTTTCCTGTGAGTGAGGGGGTGACCGTGCTGGAAGAGACGCTGCTGCCTGAGAGCGGACAACTCCCCGCCGGGCTTGAACAGCGCCTGTTTTATAAAGCGCTGACCCTTTGTAAAAAGCAGGTGTGGTTACTTTATGACCCACAGCAACCCTCACTGTTTATGCAACAGTTGGGTAAGCAGGGTGTGGAGTATAAAAAGAGACCGTAATCCGGTGCCAGAAGGACACTAATGTTTCAGGGTGGGCACCTGGTATTGGATTTTAATCTTTTCAGCCAACTCATCCAGTTCGATATGTTCGGGGTGGATCTCCTGCTCCTCGCTAATCAGTTGTGCTTCAGCCAGATAGGTATGAATGGGGCGCCCTAACTCATCTTCCATCACCACATAGTACCAGGGAGAAAAGCGCAGAGTTTCATTGCCACTCAGCTCTTCGCTGGTAGGATGGACGGCTAATGAGTATTCGGGGTCGATATCAATGATGACACCGAGATAACCTAACAATTTGTGACGTACCTGCTGGCCGATAGCAAATTTGCTGGCAATCATAGTGACCTCCTAATAATCAACTTAGTTTATTAAGTGGGGGGCCTGGCCCAAAATTTCAAGTTACCGTGCAACCAGGGCACAATCTTGCGAAAACGGGCGATCTCTCCTTTTTATGATGCTGATTAATTCGGTCTCATGAGATAAAGTGTATATGATAGGTAAAGATTTAAGGGAGAGTGATGTAACAGGGCGTAAAAAACTTGGAGGAACAATGAGTAAGGTCGGTATCGCAGCTTATGTGACTGGGGGGGTGCAAGGGGTCGGCTTCCGCTTCTTTACCCAACGTAAAGCCCAGTCGCTGGAATTAACAGGTTATGTGTGTAATCTGGAGGATGGGCAGGTCAAGGTGGTCGCCTATGGTGAGCATCATCAAATTGAGCTCCTTCTTGAGTGGATACGGGCCGGAGGCGCTCCGGGAGCCCGAGTGGATAAGGTAGTCACGGAACCACGGGAGGTTGCATCCATGCCGGATTTTGAAATTCGTTATTAATTAACGGATGATGGTCAGATGCATTTAACCGGCTTAGGAAGGCCGGCTATCTTGCAGGCTTGCTTTGCCGGGCCTTTGGGAAAGAGTCGATAGAGATGACGACTGTTTCCCAAATCCTCGCCATACTGCTGGGTCATGGCTTTAACCAGCATCCGTATGGGAGGAGAGGTGTTATATTGCAGATAAAAAGCCCTTACCAGACGGATAACTTGCCAGTGGGCTTCTGTTAATGCGATTTGTTCCTGTTCAGCCAGCAGTGGGGCCAGCGCTTCCTGCCAGTCGCTGCTGTTTTTCAGATAACCTTGCGCATCGGTCTCGATGATTTTTCCTGCAAACTCCAGCATAATCTTCCTGAACAATAAGTTGCCCGTAAAAAACTGAATAGCCTGTTTCGGCACGAAACTATACTAAAAAAGAGAGGCGTCCAACAACACAAATCAATGCATTTGCAGCAGGAGGAGTTCACAATAACCAGCGGCAAGCGCGCGGATTCCCGCTGGTCAGGCTGTGGAAGGGTCAACTTCCCCGGTAAGTGGAGTAACCATAGTTACTTAAAGTGATGGGAACATGGTAGTGGCTATTGCCTTCAATAGTGAAAACCACCTCTACGAACGGATAGAAACTGGCCTGTTTTTGGGAGGTAAAATAGGGCAGGGTCAAAAATCGTAACTTATAGATGCCGCTATTGTCTTGATCTTTAACCTGGGGTAAAAATGCTTTTATCCGACCATCCTTATCAGTCACACCATCTCCCACAGCTTGCCAGTTATCTTTACTCCCTTCTTTTACCAGCTTACTGAGTTCAACCCTGACAGCTTCGGCGGGGCGACCCCGACTGATATCCAGAATATGTGTGCTAAGTTGATATTCTGTTTCCGCTGCCTGAATTGTGGAAAAGAAACCAGATAAGATATAAACCATAACAGAGAGACCCAACAGTATAATTTTCATAACTTCTCCTTGTATGCCATTTAAATATTAACTCATTGTTTTTCTGTTATAAAGCTGGATAGGGCCTGGCTGGTTATCTCTGTCTGAAAGCATCAGGATAGGTCAGCCAGGGCTTCTTCCAGTGCAATGCGTACGGCTTGTGAACAAGTGCCTGGTGCTTAGCAGAGAATTAGTTGGATCATGAAGATATCTCCGTTGACTGTTAATTTATTTAGATGATTTGTGTCAATAATGTTGAATGAAGTTTAACAGGAATTATTGGGAATACAACCTGGCTTGTAGACAGAATCGAGAGGCAGGATAAAATTGATTTTCTCGATATTGCCAAAGGGCTTAGTACTATTGTTGTTTTAAAAGATAACCCCAAAAAAATACATACCTCAAATGATCTTCTGTCACCGCTCGGGCAGGTGGTTTACCTTTTCTTTATTGGGACAAACCGCCTGTGGTTCTGCGATAACACTCACATTTATAGGCTTTTTCGGTTGCTCATTGTCAGCAGATTGTTAGATTGAACTCGGTCGTGAGAATTGTTATCCGGAGGTGCCATGGAACATCACATTGATTCGCCGCGATGGTACACCATCGACTACAACCTCTCTTTTTTTCTCTCTTCCTGCTAGTCATCCGATTATCCCTTTGCTTG
>JBOFSC010000616.1:0-1621 GCA_051651345.1 Enterobacteriaceae bacterium | reverse complement strand
TTTTTGCGACTCATGGTCAACGAGCTCATCCCAGGCGAGATCAGAAAAGTATGTTGCTATCGTTAGGTCTTAGTATTTACCCTGTAATGAATTAAAGGTACATCAATGTGTTATGAGCTTAAGTACCTACATATGAAGGAACCTTAGGTGAATAACATGCGCTGCAAAATTCCTAAAACTGATTTACTGGTGACTTTTGAGGCTGTGGCACAGTATGAAAGTTATACCCGCGCGGCAGAAAAACTGGCGCTGACTCAAAGCGCTGTCTTCCGGCAAATTACTGCTCTGGAAGAGTTCCTTAACGTTTCCCTGTTCCACCATGTACGCAAACGGATCTTCCTTAACGATGCCGGTCGCTATTACCTCGGTCTGGTACGGGAAACCCTAAAACAACTGGAGCGTGATACCCAGAGTATTATGTCCTGGCAATCGACACAACAGGTGCTGGACCTGGCGGTGACCCCCACCTTCAGTACCCACTGGCTTATTCCCCATCTGGGAGATTTTTATCAAAAGCACCCGGAAATCACCCTCAACTTAATAGCCCTCACCAGCCCGACAGATTTCCTCAGTTTAAAATATGATGCCGCCATTATGCGTGAAGATTTTTGCAGTCCCTGGGCGGAGCATGAATATTTATTTGAGGAGGAACTGGTACCGGTATGCAGTCAACAACTGTGGCAAAGTGATCAAAGTATCACCTGCGCACAACAGCTGCTGGAGCACTTTACGTTGTTACATCAGACAACACGTCTTGATGCGTGGCACGATTGGTTTCTGCTCTCCGGTATCGACAGTGCCAAATGCCGACGCGGCCCCCGTTTTGACCTCCTCTCCATGCTGATTGCTGCAGTGCGTTCTAATCTGGGCATCGCTCTGCTGCCGCGTTTTGCTATCCACCAGGATCTGCACAACGGCACCATGCGCCTCCCCTGCGATCTGCCGATGAGCACCAGCAATCACTTTATCCTCACCTATAAAGAGAGCTCCCGTGGTGAGCAGAGCCTGCAAAAATTCAGCAACTGGCTGCAGGAAAAATCTAAAGAGGAGCAACAGCGGCGGGTTGAGAAATCAGATGTCAGATGTTAGATGTCAGGTATCAGAAGCAAATAAATAGCTATTGTAGATATCGCTACAGTGGATGCTATGCAGGTTATCAGACCGTTTGCCGCAGGACGCGGCAAGTTCGAGCCCCCAGGGACGGGTTCACGGCTTGGCCGTTCCTGCGCATCCATGCGCCCACGGCATTTATGCATCCATGCATGGCATCTGAGAACCTGCATAGCATCCGCTGTCCCACAGGCAAAGTGAAGTACCATCTTTTAAAACAGCACTTTATTACTCGCAGGCATCAGGTGTTGCACAGAGAGCAATTGATTATTATTTACAAGGACTAATAATAAAAACAATCGCTATTTGATAAAGTGAGTGAAAAAACCATGTCTGCTACTGATTTTTTTTATCAACCGCCCTTCCCTTTGTCTGAGGACAACAGTGAATATTATTTATTAACGAATCAATATGTCTCCACCATTGAGGTGGAGGGCAAGAGCCTGTTAAAGGTGGAACCGCAAGCCTTAACACTACTGGCACAACAGACTTTTCACGATGCCTCTTTCTT
>JBOFSC010000615.1:0-3620 GCA_051651345.1 Enterobacteriaceae bacterium | reverse complement strand
AGCCAACCCTCACTATCGCACAGTTGACTCATCCCTGTCTGCTGCCAGTATCCCAGCGCCAGTGAGGGCCCGCGCAGCCAAATTTCATTATCGACAATCCGCATATCGTTGCCCGGTAACAATGTACCGACACCCGGCTGACCATCCGCCTGTTTCAGGCAGACGGTAGACGCCATCTCTGTCATGCCATAGCCGCACCAGCAGTCGATGCCTCGCGCCCGTGCCTGCTCGGTTAACGACACCGGAATCGCACTTCCTCCCAGCATAACGCACTTAAGGGCTGACAGCGCTTCATCCACAGGTTGCGCCAACAAACGCGTTAACTGTACCGGCACCAGGGAAGCATGAGTCGAGCCAATCAGCGCCTGCTGCAGTGGTAGCTGATCAGCAACAGACAAGATGGCACCACGATAGAGCCAGCGCCATAAAATGCCCTGACCTGATACATGCAATAGCGGTAATGAGAGTAACCAGCAATCCTGCTCTTCAAAAGGCAGACGGCTCAATACCGCCGACGCACTGGCAAGATGCGCATCGATGCTGTGTACCGCCGCTTTGGGTAATCCGCTGGAGCCCGACGTTAAGGTCAGGGTAGCCGGACGTCCCGGATGCCAGGCCACAGCATGCTGTAATGGGGCGCGACGTGACACCAGCTCGCTGAGCTGCGAAGGCCACTCTTCCTGCTGCAGACACCAGACAAACCCCACACCGGTTTGTGCCAGCAGTTGTCGGCGCTGTTTTGGGGCCAATTGAGGATTAAGGGGCAGTACCCGTGCGCCACACTGCAACAAGGCCAGGAAAGCCAGCAGCATTGGCTGACTGTTTTTGCCCTGCAGTGCCACCAGGGCACCTTGCGCCACTCCCTGCTGCTGAAAACCGCCCGCCAGCGCCTCAACTTCACGGCACAAATCGGACCAGTTGATGTGCTGCTGCTCACTGCGCAGAGCCAGCGCCTGCGGTTTTTCCCGTGCCCACTGCTGCCAGGGCCACTCCGTCAGCTTTGCCATAACAGTTGCAGTTCAGATTCAGTTAACAGCGGTAAATCTGAGCCAGGCCAGGGACGGATCACCTGCTGCTGCATCAGCGCCAGGGTATCCAGACCGGGGACCCCTTCAGGCGTTAATTCCTGTGCGATACGTGCCAGTTGGTTCAGCCCCAGGCTGGACTCCAGACTGGAACTGATTACCGTCAGCAGCCCCAGTTTATGGGCCTGAGCAATCAAACGGCGACACAGCGGCAAACTGCCGATCAGCATCGGTTTGATAATGATCGCCCTCACCCCAGGTTGTGCCTCAACACAAAACCCCTCTTCACGTACCGACTCATCCCAGGCGATGGCAATACCATGCTGACGACTGAACGCCACGGACTCTTCCCGGGTGCGACAAGGCTCTTCGATAAACTGGATTCGTGAGCGCAAGTGCGGCTGCACATATTTGGCGAAACCGTCAGCCTTTTGTGCGCTCCAGCTACGGTTAGCATCCAGTCGCAACTGCAGTTCCGGCAGGGCTTCCAGCAGCGTATTGACCACCAGACCATCACGCACCGCCTCATACAGCCCTACTTTCACCTTGGCAATTTTCTCTCCAGGAATCTGTTGCAGACGCTCAAACAGTTCATCAGGGTCGCCATAGCAGAGGGGCGCTGCCGCATAATTGCCCTGCTCTGGCAATTCACCCTGCAACTCCGCCAGAGCACAGCTCATAGCGAAGTCAACACTGGGCAGACCGCTCTCTGTCGGCGTCTCCCCCTGCAGCCATTGCTGCACCATAGTGATCAGCGCTGGAGTCACCTGCTCCAGACTCTCTGAGCTAAAGCCAGGCAGAGGCGCAGCTTCACCCCAGCCTTCGCGCTGCTGCTCACTCAGATATAACACAAGGCCCTCACGCTGAGACAAACGACGGTCACGGATAAAGACACCACTCTCCATCGCTATCTGGTAACCATACAGACTGGCGCTTCTCATCAGGGATTCCGTTTAAATTTGCTAAAATCGGGCTGGCGCTTTTCGTTAAAGGCATTGCGCCCCTCTTGCCCCTCTTCTGTCATATAGAACAGCATAGTGGCGTTACCCGCCAACTCCTGCAGGCCCGCCTGACCATCGCAGTCCGCATTGAGTGCCGCCTTAAGACAGCGCAGCGCCATCGGGCTATTGCACAATATTTCCCGACACCAGCGCACGGTTTCACGCTCTAACTCCGCCAGCGGGACCACGGTATTGACCAGGCCCATATCCAAAGCTTCCTGGGCGTTGTACTGGCGGCAGAGAAACCAAATTTCACGGGCTTTTTTCTGGCCGACAATCCGTGCCATATAAGAAGCGCCCCAACCGCCATCAAAGGAACCCACTTTAGGCCCGGTTTGGCCGAAGCGCGCATTCTCGGCCGCGATAGTCAGATCACACATCATATGCAGCACGTGACCGCCACCAATGGCATATCCCGCCACCATGGCGATCACCGGTTTCGGGCAGGTGCGAATTTGTCTTTGGAAATCGAGCACATTCAGGTGATGTACTCCGGAGTCATCCTGATAACCACCATAATCGCCGCGCACCTTTTGATCGCCGCCGGAGCAGAAGGCCTGATCCCCGACGCCAGTCAGAATAATCACCCCGATGCCATCATCATAACGGGCATCGGCCAGGGCCTGAATCATCTCATTGACGGTTTGTGGCCGGAAAGCATTGCGAACCTGGGGACGATTGATGCTGATTTTAGCAATACCCTCATCGGACTTGTGATAGAGAATATCTTCATATTTCTCTGAACAATCACGCCAGCCGATAGGGGCAACCCATTTTTGATCTTCTTGTTTAGAAAGCATCGTGGAAAATCCTTAAAGAAATTGAGCTAAAAAGGGGCGCAGAAGGGCGACAAAGCCCTGAGGATTGGCATAGTGCGCATTATGGCCCGCATCAGGCACCGTATACAGGGGCAAGTGTAACTCCCTGGCCAGATGCTGAAATTTATCATCCTGCTCACCACAAAAATAGGCCAGCGGGATCTTAAGCTGTTGCAGTGACTCTGCCAACCAGGGTTGTACCCCCAGTGACGTTGCCTCCAGTAATGCCGCTACCCCTGCACCACTGTTATGCTGACGCTGCTGTTGCAGTTCAAGGCGCTGCTGCTCACTTAAATCCGCAAACACCCCCTGCTGATACCACGCATTCAATACCGATCCCATGGCTTGCTGACGGAAACGCTCGGCCCACTGGTGATCATGAGCCACTCTCTCCGCACGCGCTTTGGCGCACAGTAAGCCGGGATTGGCACCTTCCAGTACCAGAGCGCGCAGACCGGGGGCGGCACCCTGTGTTGCATGGTAAAGCGCTACCCGGCCCCCCAGGGAGTAACCCAGCAGACAGTAACGATGAATACCTGCACTGGCGAGGGTTGCACACAGTAGCTGATTCAACTCAGCAAAATCGCTGACACGCATTGCGGCAGCCTGACCATGGCCCGGCAGCTCCAGCAGCGCACAGGGCCTGTCACTAAATTGTGCCGCCACCTGACGCCATTCACGCCGATCACCTAATAATCCATGAATCCAGACCAGCCAGGTCGCATCGCGGCTGCCTGTACCATAACACTCCATGGGCAGGTGCATCTTATTCTCCG
>JBOFSC010000614.1:0-4030 GCA_051651345.1 Enterobacteriaceae bacterium | reverse complement strand
GTGCTGTGGTTGTGTTGGTTGTTTTGGCGAATGATCATTTGATCATGATCACAGCACACTTTCCACTCTTTTTTCTAAAAATACGTCATTTTTTCTATCGTTATCAGTTGGTTGATCCTAAAGATCCTACGTATAACCTATATCTATAACGATGGCATGCCTTTCTCCGGCCTGTCTGCGTCATTTCGTTTTCTGGGCCAGGGATATCTGTTGGGTATTCCGGTGCCAGTGCTGATTTTTGTCACGTTATCGCTCTTATCCTGGTTTGTTCTGAAATATACCGTCTATGGGCGTTATGTCTATGCAGTGGGCGGCAATATTAAAAGCGCCAAAACCAGCGGTATCAGTACCAAAACCATTATTTTTTCAGTGTATGCCCTGTCCGGACTGTTCGCCGGATTGGTGGGATTGATATTAACGGCCCGTACCACATCAGCACTGCCGCAGGCAGGGGTCTCTTATGAGCTGGATGCCATTGCTGCGGTAGTCATTGGGGGGACAAGTTTAAAAGGAGGATCCGGCAGTATATTGGGAACCTGTTTAGGTGCTTTGATTATTGGCGTTATCAATAATGGACTGGATCTATTAGGTATCTCATCGTATTACCAGCAGGTTATTAAAGGCTGCATTATTGTCCTGGCGGTATTGATGGACAGCAGTCGGCAAAAAGATGAATAAGGACCATAAGTGATAATCCTATTATTGTGCGGAGACATATTATGAACTGGGAAAAGATCTGCAATAGAGTCAGTGCCGCTATCTTGTTATTGCTCTCTCTGATGGTGGGCACTGTTCAGTCTGCTGAAAAATATAAAATCGGTGTGGCAGTGTATGGCCTGAAAGGCGAGTTTATGCAAATGTGGGTCAACGAATTAAAAGCCCATCCCATGGTGAAAAATGGCACTGTGGCGGTCACAGTATTCGATGGCAACTATGACGCCCTCACCCAAAATAATCAGTTCGATACCATGATCACCCAGAAATTCGATGCGATTTTGTTTGTGCCGATTGATATTGAAGCGGGTTCCGAGGCGGTGGAAAAAGCGATCGCCGCCAATATTCCGGTGGTGGGCTCCAACACGCGAGTGACTACGGAAAAATTAACCGCCTATGTGGGCAACAATGATGAAAAAGCCGGAGAGCTACAGGCAGAGGCGATAGCTAAAGCTATTGGTGGCAAAGGCAATATCGTGATCCTGGAAGGACCCATTGGTCAATCCGCGCAGATAGAGCGTACGGCGGGCAATCAAAAAGTGTTAAGCGGTTACCCGGATATTAAAGTGTTGATGAGAAAGCCAGCCAACTGGTCCCGTGCCGAGTCCATTACCTTAATGGAGAACTGGCTGACGACCTGGCCGGACAAGATCAACGCCATTATCGGACAGAATGATGATATTGCCCTGGGGGCTCTGGAAGCGGTGAAAGCGCGGGGTATCGCCGCCAAATCGATGCCAACGGCCGGGATTGATGGCATTGCGGATGCCATGGTGGCGATAAAAAATGGCGAGTTGATGGTCAGCTATTACCAGGATGCCAAAGCTCAGGCCCAGGGGGCACTGGATGTCGCGCTGCATCATTTGATCGGGGACAGCTACCAGCCCCAATCGCAGATTTGGCAGGATTATGCGGCTGAGATGCCGTGGAATGGCGGTAAAGAGAAAATTTATGAGATCCCCTGGACTCAGATCACACCTGAAAACGCCGATCAGTTCCTGAAAAAAATCGGGCATTAAAAATCAGTTGGAGGTAGCAGACGATGGATTACAGAGGATTTGACACCAGTTTTTCTCTGAACGATAAGGTGGCGGTGATTAGCGGTGGCGCGGCCGGGATTGGTCATGCCATCGCCACGCTCTATTTGCAAAAAGGGGCCAGGGTCGTCGTGCTGGATCGCGCTGACAAGGTATCTGAGATTGCCCATCAGTTAGATCCTGATAAGGCGAAGGGGATTTATTGTGATGTCAGTGATAAGTCCTCTGTCGACCAGGCGGTCAGTGAGGCTTATCGCGCGTTTAACCAACTGGATATTCTGGTTAACAGCGCGGGTGTTGTCGCCCTGGCACCGTCGGCTGAGGTGAGTGAGGCCGACTGGGATCGCACCATGAGCGTGAACCTTAAGGGCACTTTTTTGCTGAGTCAGGCGGTGGGCCAGCACTTTATTCGCCAGGGGCGGGGCAAAGTGATCAATCTGGCCTCGCAGGCGGGCGTGGTGGCTTTACCCAATCACCTGGCATACTGCGCCAGCAAAGCCGGGGTTATTGGTTTAACTCAGGTGCTGGCGTTGGAGTGGGGACCTCTTGGTATTCAGGTGAATGCTATCTCACCCACCGTGGTATTGACCGAACTGGGGCGTCAGGCCTGGTCGGGTGCGGTGGCTGAGGAGATGAAATTGAAAATCCCCACGCGCCGTTTTGCTCACCCACCAGAAGTTGCCGCCTGTGCCCTGTTTTTAGCCAGTGATGCGGCGGATATGATCACGGGGGCCAATCTGGTGATTGATGGTGGCTATACCATCCAGTGAATTGTGACAAGGAACAGCATATGAACAGAATTATCAACGATCCAGACCATATAGTTGAAGATGGCATTGAAGGTTATCTCGCGGCCTGGCCGCAATTTTTTGCCCGTACTGAACATCCCAGAGTGTTAAAACATCCAGAGGTTCCGCGCAAAGGTAAAGTCGGCGTGGTTACTGGCGGTGGCTCAGGCCATGAGCCGGCTTTTTTGGGCTATATTGGCGACAATCTGCTGGATGCCGTAGCCATTGGTGAGGTTTTCTCCTCCCCGGCAGCGGGCGCTTTTCTGGCCGCCTTTCAGGCAGCGGATAGCGGGGCTGGGGTCGCCTGTCTTTATGGCAATTACGCCGGCGATAACATGAATGTCAAAATGGCGGCAAAAAAGGCGGCCGGTCTCGGTATTCAGGTTGCCACGGTGGTTGCCAACGACGATGTGGCCTCAGCGCCCAATAATGAACGAGACAAGCGTCGTGGTGTGGCCGGGGAGATCTTTATGTGGAAGATCGGTGCTGCAGCAGCAGCGCAGGGCTATGACCTGGAGAATGTGATTCGGGTGGCCCAAAAAGCCATTGATCACTGCCGCTCTGTGGGCGTCGGGCTTAGTTCCTGCACGATTCCGGCGGTGGGGAAACCCAATTTTCATATTGCAGAGGGCACCATGGAGGTGGGGATCGGTCACCATGGTGAGCCGGGTATCCATGTGGCCCCGCTGGAGCCTGCCAGCGGTATCGCCCGCACCATGTTTAATCTGGTAATAGAAGATCTGCCCTTCCGGGAGGGTGATGAGGTGGCAGTGCTGGTATCCGGTCTGGGGGCCACGCCCAATATCGAATTGCATCTCTATTATGCCGAAATTGCCGCTTTGCTGGGGGCGCGGAAGATTAAAGTGCAGCGCTGCTACGTGGGTAACTATTTCACTTCTCTGGAGATGATGGGGGTGACACTGACCCTGATGAAGCTGGATGACGAACTGAAAACGCTGCTGGCCTTGCCGGTACACTCTCTGGCACTGACACAGGTGGGATAAGGCTATGGCACAAAAAGAGGTGATCTCCACGGCGCAAGGCTCTGAGATGATAGCTCAACTGGCTTTGGTTATCAGCCAGAACCGTGACTTTCTCAGTGAAATTGATGGTCAGATCGGTGATGGCGACCATGGGATCAATATGGCGAAGGGCTTTGCGCTCTGCGTAAGTCAAATCGGTGATGACAAATTGTCTCTGGGTCAGGCGCTGGAGCAACTCTCTGAAGCGTTGATGGAGGGCATTGGCGGTTCCATGGGGCCCCTGTATGGCAGCCTGTTTATGGGGATGGCCAGTAGCGTACAGCAGCATACAGCGCTGGATGCCAGGGCCTTTTTGATAATGTTACAGGAGGGCCTGGCAGAGCTGCGTGAAATCAGTAGTGCTCAGGTAGGGGATAAATGTCTGATGGATACGCTGCTCCCGGCTATAGAGGCATTTGAAGCCGCTTATAATAACGAAGCCACGTTCACCCAGTGCCTTGCTGAGATG
>JBOFSC010000613.1:0-3017 GCA_051651345.1 Enterobacteriaceae bacterium | reverse complement strand
GCCTCCACCTGCTAAGGGGAAGCTCGTTAATTCCCCTCCGTGGAGGGGAATTTGGGAACTCGCTGCGGCGATCACTGCCTGTCCCAGAGAGATAGCCCCATCTCCGGCCGGAAACTGTTGTGGCAACAGCAGAGTCATTCCCTGTAGATAGTGCCCCAAACGCTGACGCAGTAAGCGATTATTCAGCACTCCCCCACTACACACCAGCGTATTGCTCTGATTTATCTCAGCCTGTACCCGCACCAATTGCGCCAATCCCGCTGCCAAAGCATCATGAAAAGCCCAGGCACGCTGCTCTGGTGTTGCTCGCCAGTTCAACCACTGTTGCCAGAAAGTCGCCAAATCTAACCGATTATCCACCAGCGGCATCGTCACCGGATGGCTGCTCTCCTTACAGCCCATTGCCAACGCTTCCAGGCGACAAGCCGCTTCCCCTTCATAGCTTTGTCGCACACCCGTACACCCCAGCGCCGCAGCAACCGCATCAAACAGACGTCCGGCAGAGGAGGCCAGGGGCGCATTAATGCCCTGCTCTATGGCCCGCGCTAACGGTTGCCAGTGCTGCTGCCGGATACACTCCGTCTCCCCGGCATCCTGCGGCCCCCAGCCAATACCATCCAGCACCAGTGCCAACACCGGCCCTGCATCCAGCGGCCAACCATGTTCCGCCAGACAAGCCGCCGTATGAGCATGATGATGCAGCACCTGGCGCACCGGTAAGCCCATTTTCCGCCCAGTTTCGCTGGAGAGATACCCCGGATGGCTATCCACCACCACCGCCTCCGGCTTGAAATCATAAAGCTGTTGCCATAGCGAGAGCGCACTGCGCCACTGGGCAGCAATCTCCGGATCGGCGAGATCACCAAAATGCGGACTCAGCACCACCTCATTGCCCCGCAACAGACAAAAGGTATTTTTCAGATCCGCCCCCAGGCAGAGCAATGGCGGCAGATCATCAAATCCCTGCGGTAAACGAAACCCATCGGGCACAAATCCCCGAGCCCGCCGAATCATCGCGCCACTGGCATGGACAACCGAATCAGCCATCCGCCATCGGCGCTAAATCACGCAATGCCGCCTGATTACTCAACACCGGCGGTCTGCCACTGAGATTGGCCGATGTCATCACCAAAGGACGCCCCACACCCTGCAGCAACAGATGTTGTAGCGGATTTGCAGGCACCATCACTCCCACCTCCCGCAACCCAGGTGCTATCAGGGAGCTTAAAGGGATAAGCCTCTCTTTTGCCAATAACACTATCGGTGCCGCCGGGCTTATTAACAAACTTAGCGCCTCTTCTGGCAGACTCTGCACCTGCTCTGGCGTCATCATCACCGCCAGCGGTTTGCCGGGTCGCTGCTTACGCTCACGCAGCCGGGCCACGACGATATCATCCGTTGCATCACAGGCCAGATGAAAACCACCCAGACCTTTTACTGCAACAATCTGCCCGTTCTTTAGCGCGGTAATGGCGGCCTGGAGCGCGGGTTCCTGCTGCAAAGACCTTCCAGCGTCCATCCATTCAAGAGCGGGGCCACACTGCGGACACGCCAGCGGTTCTGCATGAAAACGTCTCTCTTGCGGATCGTGATACTCCCGCTCACAAGCAGGACACAGGGGAAAATCGACCATCGAGGTGCGCTGACGATCATAGGGCATCTCACGAATAATGGTCATCCGTGGCCCACAATGGGTGCAGTTGATAAAAGGATAACGATAGCGACGCTGCTCAGGATCTGCCATCTCCTGCAGACAGGCATCGCAAGTAGCTGCATCTGCGGCGATAACCGTCTGCATCGGCCCCGGCAAACTGGCACGGATCGTAAACTCCCGGGGAATCTGACTCCAGAGAAAAGCCTGACAACTGATGTGTTCAATGCGCGCAAGGGGAGGATGGCTCGTCTGTAACAGTGCGATAAATTCCGCAGACTCCTCTGTCAGTCGAATCAACACCCCGGCACCATCATTGCTGATATCACCACACAACTGTAACCGCCGGGCCAGTTGCCAGACAAAAGGGCGAAAACCGACTCCCTGCACCCGGCCACGCACGCGAATCTGAACCCCTTTTTTACTCATGCACTCCCCCTCCCCCTTTTACCCTGGTAAAATTCGGCCAGACAGGTTACAAACAAGGACAATCGATTCACTATTTTTGCACAGGTTACCAGGTATGGTTAAAAAACGTCGTTTTAAACAGGTTGATGTCTTTACTCAAATACCCTGCAAAGGCAATCCGCTGGCTGTGGTAATGGATGCGCAAGGCCTCTGCGATGCCGATATGCAAGCCATCGCCAACTGGACCAACTTGTCCGAAACCACCTTTGTGCTGCCCGCCACAGAGCCCACAGCAGATTACCAGCTGCGTATCTTCACCCCCGCTGATGAAATGCCCTTTGCAGGCCATCCCACTCTGGGCAGCGCCCACGCACTGCTGGAGTCAGGTTTACAGCCTAAAACGCCGGGGCGCCTGGTGCAACAGTGTGGTGTTGGTCTGGTGCCGATCACGATCAACCCAGATCACTCACTGGCTTTTAAAGCGCCGCCAGTCAACATCACAACGCTGGAAGCGCCCTTCTATTCCCTGTTACCCGCCGTACTGGGTCACCCTGCATTGCCGATTTCATCGCCGCTGCCTATTGTGGATATTGGCAATCCATGGCTGCTGCTGCCTGTACCTGACAGCGCTCAGTGCCTGGCACTGCAAGTGGATGGTCAAGCCTTTAACCAACTGGAGCAGCAAAGCGGTCTGAAAAAGATTATGGTCTATGCCCCCAACCACAGCGAGCCTGATATTGATTATGATGTGAGGGCATTCTGCCTGTGGAATGGCGTTCTGGTGGAAGATCCGGTAACCGGCAGTGCCAATGCCTGTCTGGCCCGACTGTTGTTACAGAGAAACCAAACCTGTGACTATCAGGTGCGTCAGGGCGTGTGCAGAGATCGGGATGGACGCCTGTCGGTCCGTTTTATTGAGGGCGAACCCTGGATTGGCGGACACAGTCTCACCCTGATA
>JBOFSC010000612.1:0-8300 GCA_051651345.1 Enterobacteriaceae bacterium | reverse complement strand
CCCGCATGTTATTCGGTGAGGATCACCGCTTTTATCTGCCAGCCAGTGCGCTGCTGGGGGCGTTGATCTTGTCGCTGGCCTCTGTGGCTTCCAAAAACCTGATTTCCGGCGTTATCATTCCGGTGGGTATCGTCACTTCACTGGTGGGTGTGCCCTTTTTCCTCTCTATCATTTTGCGTCATCGGGGCAGATTATGAGTAGTGGTCTACAAATTCAACACTTCAAGGCAGGTTACTGTTGCAAGAAAGTGGTCAATGATATCTCTGTAGCCAACTTGCCGTGCGGTAAGGTGGTTGCGCTGCTGGGGCCCAATGGGTGTGGTAAAACCACGCTGCTAAGGGCGCTGGCGGGTTTGGGGCCAGCCCAGGGGAAGTTGTTGCTGGATGATGTGGACCTGATGCAGTTGTCGTTTGCTGAGCGCGCCGCCAAAGTGGTCTATTTGCCGCAAACGTTGCCTGCGGGAGTGCATCTGCATGTGCTGGAATCGATTATTGTGGCTCAGCGCGCCGCCTCCATGGCGGGGAATCAGCAGCAGGTGATGACGCTGCTGCAACAGTTGGGTATCGATTCTCTGGCTCTCAGTTATCTGGACGAGCTATCGGGTGGACAGAAGCAGTTGGTGGGATTGGCACAGTCACTGATCCGCCATCCCTCTCTGCTGCTGTTGGATGAACCCCTGAGCGCTCTGGATCTTAATCACCAGTTCCATGTGATGGAGGTGATTAAGCGTGAAACCCGGGAGCGCGATATGGTGACTGTCGTTGTGTTACACGATATTAATATCGCATTGCGCCATGCCGAATATATTCTGATGCTGAAACAGGGCAAAGTGGTGGTTTGCGGCGAGCCCCAGCAGGTGATTACTCCGCAGACGCTGGCCCAGGTTTATGGTGTGCAGGGCAGGGTAGAGTGCTGTTCGCGCGGGGTTTCCCAGGTGGTGATCGATGGTCTGACCGCCAGCGCACTGGCGTGATGGACCATCGATAGGTTTCAGGTACTGACCATGCGAAATGGGTTCAGGATTTTAAAATGGGTATGCCGCGCTCTGCGGCAAACGCCGCCAATGCGTTCATTTGAGCATCGGTTTGCACCATGGCGTAATTGCGTGTCGCACGCAACTCCTCTATTACCTCCTGTAAACTGGAGGGAGGATCAGGTTGCATCAGTCTTTCCATCACCTCTACGTATCCTGATCTGCCCACACCTGCGGCACAATGCTTAACAGGTAAGAGTTTATTGGGGTCTCCCACAGCACGGCTTCTTTTCGCAGTGTACTCCGCGATTCTTTCTTCTTTAAGCTTGCTGGTATGCTGTATCAGCTTCTGTATTGCGTCAGTATCCGGGGCCGTTAAATCCTCCCAGTCATAGGGATGCACGACGGGAATGGTGACGACAGCATTGTCTTTTTTGACCGTCAGAAGATATTGTCGCGCATGGAGTCCAGGGCCAAAGGTAACATCATCAACACGTCTGGATTTCACTGTTGTCCCATCGGGATAGGTATGATTGTTGGTTTCGTTAAAGTAATTAATCAGGTTACGCTCCGCAATATCTTTGTCTGAAGACATGATCAGCAGTACAGGGGTGCGGTTCTCTGCCAGCATACCATAGTAACTTTGCAGATGTGCGGCAGTAGGATACTGGCTAATAATGGCGACATTTTTACCATCTATTTGTACACGGTTGGCAGGGAGAGGATTGCCAACTGGATCTTTTACCATGGTTGCCTGCGCTGCCGGGATATCGTTATATTTAGCCCCACGGACTTTTGCGTAGGGGCTATCACTGCCAACATCACCAATTTGGCCTTGAGCGCGGAGTTGGTCAAAAAGTCCACCACGTGTCTCTTTGGTTCCCAGTTGTTTACGCAGGGCAGCTTGTTGCTGTTGTAGCGTTTCTTTATCTAAAGTGAGCCTGGAGGCTTGCCCGGTAGCTGATGCACCGTCAACATCGTCAACACCATAAGAATCATCAAAGGCAGTATTTACCTGTTCGAGATTAATGGGCGAAGTGGGCCTGGAAGCAACCGCAATAGGTTGTCTGGTGGGGACTGCCGGGGCAGCATTGGTCTGCCTGGGCGGGACTGGCGGCGGAGTCGCTTCTTTTTGGGCGAAATTGATATTTTCATAAACAGGGGGTTCCGGCGCAGCTGGTGCTTGTCGCTCTGCCAGCAAAGCAGCGACATCCTCCCGGTCATCGTCGATATCCTCCTCTCCCAGAAACTCAGATGGCGTTGCCCAGCCATATTGGTAATCGTCTGGTTTCGGGGTCGTAGTGCTCTCAACCAGTTTATCCAGCGCACCAGGTTTAAGGGCCGTGGGGGGCCTGCGTGTGTTCCTTTGGCCGCTGTTGGAGGTGCCTCAGTTTTTGGCGGTTTCTTCACTTGAGCGTAAATAGGTTGAGGTTTCTGTGCTGAGGTATTTTGTGTTTCGCCCAAAATCTGAGCTGGCGTTGCCCAGCCATCGTCGTAATCATTTGCTTCAGGAGCATTAAGACCACTTCTTAACTCATTAAATGTATTAATATCTTCTATCAACGTCCCCTTGTGATAATCTTGCCCCTCACTAATTCGCAGGCCTTTACCATCTGCCTGTTGTGTGATGGTATAGCCACGGGTTCCGCACATAAACTCAATGGAATCTCCTGGGCCCAGTTCGTTCTCACCCCATGCATCAAGTGCTTCCGTGATACTCTGCTTTAACTCTGTCACAGCGTTTTCCCATTCCTCTTTCCGCTTTGCAAGTAAGAGCTTGCCGAAGTTCTCACCCGAGACAAAATTAAGACACTTTTCAAAGAAGCGGGCAACCTTATTCTGAGAATAGGGCGTACTTGGCTTTACCTCTTTACCGGCAAGGCTTTGTACCGCATCTGAGATGATCTGTTTACCAATATGTATACCAGACATAATCGTCTCCTGGGGATGGGGTAGTAGCTAAATGAAAAGAGGTCGCCATTACACCTTGTTTTCATCGTCAGATGGTGAGACAGGCTTTTTCTGTGCTGCCACTGGGTCGGATTTGCCTGTTATGCTGGCAAATATTTCTTCAAACTCATCATAGGTTTTGTCCAATGGATCAATAGTACTCTCTGTGCCTGCTCCTGCGGCTGGATCTGCCTGGTCAGATGTTAAGGACGCTCTCTTTGCGTGGTCAACTTCATCAGCAGACTGGAGGGGACTTTGCGGAGTAGTTAAAGTTGGAGAGACAGGCTCTTTCTGGGTTGCTATATGCTCGGGTTCGTCTTCCTGGATGGCAAGCATATCCTGAGCGTCATGTAATATTTTATCCAATGCTTCAGTCCTGGCCTGCCTGTCTGTGTCTGACTCTACATGAAGATCAATCAGGTCAGCTTCTACGGGCACGCTTTCAACATGGCTGTTATCAGTCGCCGCCTGGGATACTGTTGGTGGCGTATTGAGTGTCTGTGCTGCCTGAGTATCTTCCAGGCTCAGAGTGTGATTTTCTAAATCATCATTGTAGACTTCGTCAACCAGCGTATTAAAGGAAATATCAGGGATAAAGATGCCATGTGCGATATCATACCCCTCACTGATGCGCAGTCCGCCGCTGGCATCCTCATGAATAAAATAGGAATGCCCTTCATATTCGAATCCTACGCCTTCATACTCGGCAATATTCTCCAGAGCATCCTTCTGCAGTATGGCCATCTTTATGACGCCTTTAACAGAATCGATGACATCCTGTTTTTCGAGCCTTTTTTCATGCAAGCTTTGTCCATATTTGCCGCCGGAGAAAAAATCGACAAATTGTTGGCAAAAGCGGACAAATTTATTGTTTTTGGCAAAAGGGTCTACCCCCAGGTCTGGTTTCTTGCCGGCAAGATCTTGGATCGCCAGTGAAAATAATTGAGAGTTACTGGATGGATTGATGCCAGACATAGCAGACCCCTACCCATAATATGGGAAAGCATAGAAAATGGATTAATACTATTAAAGTAAAGCAGAGGAAGGGCATTATGGCAAAAATGGCGTATCAATCTGATGACAAGGGCACTAGTGATTTTATCTGGAGGTGTCAGCACGATGTGTTATCCATCGGGTAGATAACACATCGTGAAGTGATTAAGATAACTTACTGATGCAGACCAGGGAATTGTAACCAGATATCACAATGCTCCGCAGTCACTCAATCAGCAGGTTATCTGACAGGCATGCCCGGCTTTGCTCCCTCATCGGCCGCCAACAGGAAAATCCCACTATTACCATCTCCGGCGGCCAATACCATGCCTTCGGACAAGCCAAAGCGCATTTTACGGGGGGCCAGATTGGCGACGACGACAGTCAAACGGCCTACCAGTTGTTCTGGCGCTGGATAGCAGGCTTTAATGCCGGAGAAGACCTGACGCTGATGGCTGCCAAGATCAAGTTGTAATTTAAGCAGTTTATCAGAACCGGGCACCTCTTCAGCGGCGATAATGCGGGCAATGCGCAAGTCAATTTTGGCAAAGTCAGCAAAGGCAACCTCTTGCAGCAGAGGCTCTTCTTCGACAGAAGTCGCAATGGTGGCAGCTTCGGCCGGGGCAGGCTCGGCTGGCGGTGACTGGATCAGATCCGCAATCTGTGCCATTTCAATGCGGGTAAACAGGGCTTTAAAAGGCGCGATGCTATGGCTGAGTAAAGGCGTGTTCAGGGCAGCCCAAGTCAGCTCTGTTTGCAAAAAGTCTTCTGTGCGCTCTGTCAGTTGCGGCAGGATCGGTTTCAGCCAGGTCATTAACACACGGAACAGGTTGATTCCCATGGTACAAACCGCCTGTAGCTGCGCGTCCTGTCCTTCCTGTTTAGCAATAACCCAGGGCGCCTTTTCATCTATATAGCGGTTCGCCTGATCCGTCAGAGAGATAATTTCACGGATCGCCTTACCAAACTCACGGCGCTCATAATGCTCAGCCACAATCTGCGCCCTGTCAATAACGTGTTGATAGAGCTCGGGATCTGCCAACGTGTCCGCTAACTTACCGGCAAAGCGCTTGCTGATAAAACCGGCATTGCGCGAGGCCAGATTGACCACTTTATTGACAATATCGCTGTTGACTCGTTGGACAAAATCTTCCAGATTCAAATCGATATCATCAATACGTGAAGAAAGTTTGCTGGCATAGTAGTAACGCAGGCTGTCGGAATCCAGATGATCCAGCCAGGTTCTGGCCTGAATAAAGGTGCCCCGGGATTTGGACATCTTGGTGCCATTCACCGTCACATAGCCATGGACAAAAATATTGCTCGGTTTGCGAAACTGACTTCCCTCCAGCATGGCGGGCCAGAACAGACTGTGGAAGTAGACAATATCTTTGCCGATAAAGTGATACAGCTCAGCATCGGAATCCACCTTCCAGAAGGCATCAAAATCGAGATGGGGATGCTTGTCACAGAAATTCTTAAAAGACCCCATATAGCCGATGGGTGCATCCAGCCAGACATAGAAGTATTTACCCGGCGCATCAGGGATTTCAAAGCCGAAGTAGGGGGCATCGCGAGTGATATCCCACTGCTGTAAACCGGCATCAAACCACTCCTGCATCTTATTAGCCACCTGCTCCTGTAGCACGCCGGAGCGAATCCAGGCCTGCAACATATCGGAAAAAGCGGGCAGATCGAAGAAGAAGTGTTCTGATTCACGTAATTCTGGCGTAGCACCGCTGAGGGCCGATCGCGGGTTAATCATCTCAGCCGGGCTGTAGGTGGCACCACAGACTTCGCAGTTATCGCCGTATTGGTCTTCTGCCTTGCATCGCGGGCAGGTGCCTTTAACAAAGCGATCCGGTAAAAACATCCCCTTCTCAGGATCATACAGTTGCGAGATCTCCCGGGTGGCAATATAACCATTCTGCTTAAGACGGGAGTAGATAAGGTTGGCAAACTCACGGGTCTCTTCGCTATGGGTGGTATGATAGTTATCGTAGCTGATAGAAAACTCAGCCAAATCACGCTGATGCTCAAGCTGCATTTCTGCAATGATCTGCTCTGGCGCCACGCCGAGTTGTTGGGCTTTAATCATGATAGGGGTGCCATGGGCGTCGTCGGCACAGATAAAGTAGACCTCATGTCCCTGCATTCGCTGAAAACGCACCCAGATATCGGCCTGGATATGTTCAACCATATGGCCGAGATGAATGGAACCATTGGCGTAGGGGAGTGCGCATGTCACCAGAATTTTTCTTGCAGCCTGTGTCATAGCAATATTCTTATATTATTCCTGAGAAATGATAGAAAATTAATCGATCTTACCTGATTGGCAGAGTGTCTGCATGGCTTTTTTGCAGGTATCCGTGGCAGATCACTTCTGCTATGCTATCGCTCCTGTGTCCGTGATGATGTGAATCAGGAGAGAGGATGAATCAGTCCGGTCAATCCCATAATCTGAACCAACAGGTATCAGCGATACTTGCAGGTTTCAAACATCCAACCTTACAACAAGATCTGCAACAGCTTCAGGCGGTTAAACACTGTGCGTTGTTGGATAACAAACTCTATATTGAACTGGTGATGCCGTTTGCCTGGCAGTCCGGTTTCGCGGCATTACAGACAGCGGTACGCCAGGAGCTACTGACCGCCACGGGTGCCAGCGAAATAGAGTGGAAGCTGGACTATCACATTGCCACCTTACGCCGTGCCAATGAGCAACCTGCTATCAAGGGGGTACGCAATATTATTGCCGTGAGCTCCGGCAAAGGGGGCGTGGGGAAATCCAGTACGGCGGTGAATCTGGCGTTGGCACTGACGGCGGAGGGGGGCAAGGTGGGCATTCTGGATGCCGATATCTACGGCCCTTCGATACCGACGATGCTGGGAACCGCCGAGGAGAGACCTTCCTCTCCCGATGGTCAGCATATGATGCCAGTGATGGGCCACCATTTGGCGACCAACTCTATTGGCTATCTCACTTCCGGTGATAAAGCGATGGTCTGGCGCGGACCGATGGCCAGCAAGGCGCTGTTGCAGATGCTCCAGGATACCCTCTGGCCCGATCTGGATTATCTGATACTGGATATGCCGCCGGGAACGGGAGATATCCAACTGACCCTGGCACAGAGTATTCCGGTGACGGGCGCGGTGGTGATCACCACGCCGCAGGATATTGCCCTGCTGGATGCAATGAAAGGGATCGCCATGTTTCAGCGCGTCTCAGTGCCGGTTTTAGGCATTATTGAGAATATGAGCATGCATATCTGCAGTCAGTGCGGTCACCATGAGCCTATTTTTGGCAGTGGTGGGGCGCAGAAACTGGCAGAACGCTATCAGGTGCCGTTGCTGGGGCAATTGCCGCTGCATATACAGATTCGTGACGATCTGGATCAGGGTGAGCCTACCGTGATAAGAGATCCGGAAGGGGTGTTTACTCAGCTTTATCGCCAGTTGGCAGCACAGGTGGCGGCTTCTCTCTACTGGCAGGGTGAGACGATTCCGGGTGAGATCACTGTGCGCAATTTGAGTTAGACAGCGAGTCAAACTACTTTGACTATGGGCATTTAGGTTGGGATACGTTACAATGCCCCGTTGTTTTATGATAAAGCTTAATAGCTAGTGCAGATAAGCAAACTGCTTGACAGGGCGGGTGTGATGAGACTGTGTGACAGAGATATAGAGGCCTGGCTGGAGAGTGGTAAGTTGGTGATTACACCACGACCGCCGCAAGAACGTATAAGTGGTGCGACAGTCGATATCTGCCTTGGAAATCAGTTTCGTGTCTTCCGTGACCATACCGCGCCTTTTATTGACGTGAGTGGACCTAAAGAGGAAGTCAGCGCTGCTCTTGAGCGCATTATGAGCGAAGAGATCAATCTGGCCGAAGGGGAAGCTTTTTTTCTTCATCCGGGAGAATTGGCGCTCTCTGTCACCCATGAGTCTGTCATTTTACCTGACGATCTTCTCGGCTGGCTTGACGGACGCTCCTCGCTGGCAAGACTGGGATTAATGGTCCATGTCACAGCGCATCGCATTGATCCAGGCTGGCAAGGCAGAATTGTGCTAGAGTTCTATAACTCAGGTAAATTACCGTTGGCGCTGCGCCCTGGCATGGTTATTGGTGCGCTAAGCTTTGAGCCTTTAAGTGGTCCTGCTGCTCGTCCCTATCATCGCCGTCAGGGAGCGAAGTACAAGAATCAGCAAGGAGCTGTTGCAAGTCGAATTGACAAAGAGTGATGAGAATACAACGACCATGACTTTATCCCGTCTCATAACGAGGACGTTATGAAAAGGCTATTTACCGCCCTGGCTATTGTTATTGTTGTCCTGCTGGCAGGACTGACAGCGCTTGTGCTTCTGATTAATCCCAACAGCTTCC
>JBOFSC010000611.1:0-3027 GCA_051651345.1 Enterobacteriaceae bacterium | reverse complement strand
CTGATGAGTCAAACTATTGTAAACCAGGTAACGCCACTGCTCTTCCCGGTAAGGGAGGATTTTCAATAAAATCAGGCTGCCCAGTTGGGCATAATCAAACAGGGCATCATTAAGACTCTGATCTTTATCCAGCACCTCTTCGCGATAGATACCCAGGCCATCTTCGGTATTATTTTCTATCTTTAGGGTCAGATCGCCGTTAATGGTTTCAACAAACACCTGATCCAGAATATTGATGTGGGGATGGGCACCGGGAACGATCTGATCACGGGTCGCACGTTGCCACTCAAAATCATATTGTGGCGGCAGGGCGATCTCTTTCTCACCCCGGTTATCGATATAGGTAATCTGCTCTCTGTCGCTGGAGAGAGACCAGCGAAATACCCTGATATCACTTAACTTATTGCCTATCTGAAAGCAGGCCAACAGGGTGCTCTCTTTCACCAGCAATTGGGTCAGACGGGCACTCTTATAGTAGGTATAAAGCTCGTTAAAATCCTGTAGAAAACGCGGCTGGTCCAGAAAGGTTCCCGCCAGGGGAACCGGTTCGGCATCTCGTTGTTGTTGATCGACGGGCTGATCGACTAGTCGATAGAGGGAAAAGACATCGCTAACTGCTGTTTCGCGTTTCAGACCAAGGAAAACATTGTAGCCAAACAGCAGCAGGTCGCCTACCTGCACGATATCCCGTGCCAGGCAGTTGTTCTCGGTGCGGATGCGTATCCGCGCCAGAGTAGCCAACTGACTGCTGCCAAATTCCTGTAACCGTTGCTGATTCAACTGGTCAGTCAACTGCTGCAACCGTTCTCCCTGGGTGTTGAGACGGTTGCGCAGGGTCTCATAAGCGCCGCCTTCCGCAACAGCATGATCCAACTGCTGTTGCAGGCTCTCTTCTGTATCACTCATGGTCCTGCCACTCCCTTAGCCTTGATGTGTCGTGAGCTCGGTTTCCGCTTCACTGTCGGCGGGCAGGGCAGCTTTGCCCGTTGTCACATTGCCTAACAATTGGCTGAGGGTGGACTGGACCGCAGGATCCTGCAGTACGGACTCAAGGCCCGGTTGCTTTTTATTAAGGTTGAAATCAAGCAGCTTATTCACCGCTTTCTGTACGACCGGGCTTTTACCAATCACGCCTTCGATGGCTTTACCCACGGAAAGAGAACGGGTGAAGTTTTCAAAGTAGTTACCTTCTCCGCCCACAATCTCAATATTGGCTTTACTCAGGGCGCTGGCAAGGACAGCGGCTTGCTCTTTAGCGATATCTTTATTGGCGGCGATGGTGGTCAGCGACTCTTCCAAGCCTTTCTCCAGGCTGAGGCGGAACTCTTCATGCTGGCGCGTGGCGTCACTCATTTTGGCCAGGGCATCAAATTTCTCTTGTAACCCTTCTGCTTCAGCCAGTAGCTGCTGACGGATCACCGAGGCATCGGCCAGCCCCTGCTTCTCAGTGGCAGAGGCTTTGGCAAAGCCTAACTGCTCTTCACCACGGGCTTGCGCGGCCAGCTTCTCTTCCAGGATACGGGCATCGGCCAGACCCTGTTTCTCGGTGGCGGAGGCGTGGGCTTCCAACACTTTGGCCTGAGCCAGACCTTGCTCCTGCTCCCCTTTGGCTTCTGCCAGCATCTGCTCGGTCAGTACCAGGGCTTTGACACGACCTTCGCGCTCTTCGGCTTCCGCCAGCGCCATGCGTACCCGGGCATCTGCCTGTTTCACCTGGCGCACCAGTTCCTGTTCTGCTTCTGCCTCGGCGGTAAGAATGGTGATCTGCTTCAGGCGCTCGGCTTCAGAGACTTCACGCACCTCTTTAATACGCTCCTCTTCCTGGGCCACGGTTTTTTCTACCGCAATCCGCTCGCGGATCACATTGGCAATATTCTTGCGCTCCTCTTCCAGCGCCTTCTCTTTCTCAATGCCCTGCAATTCTACTTCCCGTTCACGGGCTACGATCTCTAACTGTTTGGAGCGCTCCACCCGCTCCTGCTCGACAATCACGGCGCGGTGGCGATTCTGTTGTGCCACCTCCACTTCCCGTAAGCGGTTTTCTTCGCGAATCTCGATCTCCTGCTGAGTCTGAATACGCGCCTGTTCAATCTTCAGACGCTCCTCCTCCTGGACTTTGGCCGATTCCGCCTGTTCACGGGCACGAATGGTTTCTATTTCACGCTGTTGCCGCGCCTCGGCATCGGCTTGCTGCCGCTCCAGCTCCAGCATGGCCTCACGGGTTTCCACATTCTTCTTCTTGATCGCCAACTCCTGATTACGCTCCAGCTCATTGGTGATCACATTTTGATTGGCGGTGAGTTCGGTGATTTTGCGAATCCCTTCGGCATCCATAATATTGTCAGCATCCAGGGAGTGTTTCGGTGTCTGCTCCAGATAATCGATAGCGACGTCTTCCAGAATATAGCCATTCAGATCGTTACCGATCACCTCGATAATATGGTTACGGAAGGTTTGCCGGTCTTCAAACAGCTTGACGAATTCGGTCTGTTTGCCCACGGTTTTCAGCGCTTCAGAGAACTTGGCATTAAACAGGGAACTGACCGCAGCATAATCACTGGCCCGATCCACCCCGATGGATTTTGCCACTTTAAGCACATCTTCGCGGGTCTCATTGACGCGCAGATAGAAGGCGACAGTGATATCGGCACGCAGGTTATCTTTACAGATCAGGCCATCTTTACCACGTCGATCCACCTCCATGGTGATCAGAGAGATGCGCATAAACTCTTTTTTGTAGATAACCGGGAGTACCAAAGCACCGGTAAACTTGACTTTCGGCTGGGTCGACAAATCGTTGACGATAAGAGCGGTGCCTTGCGGGACCTTAATATAAAAGGTCTTAAACAGGGCGATGATGCCCGCCAGGATAATAACAGTGCTGAATGATACGTAGGATCTTTAGGATCAACCAACTGATAACGATAGAAAAAATGACGTATTTTTAGAAAAAAGAGTGGAAAGTGTGCTGTGATCATGATCAAATGATCATTCGCCAAAACAACCAACACAACCACAGCACCTATG
>JBOFSC010000610.1:0-8198 GCA_051651345.1 Enterobacteriaceae bacterium | reverse complement strand
TCTCTGGCAGGTGGGGGTGTTGCAGGAGGGGCGCGAGGAGATTCGTTGGGTCAAACTCGGTCTGCGCAATAATCTGTATGCACGGGTGCTCTCAGGGTTACAACCAGGGGATGAAGTGATTATCGGCACAGGGAAACCGGGAGGACAGTGATGGGCGCGCTGTTAGTACTTAAGGATATCTGCCGCCACTATCAGGTAGGCGGCGAACAACTGCAGATATTGAAAAATATCTCCCTGACCATAGCAGCCGGTGAGATGGTGGCGATTATGGGCAGCTCGGGTTCTGGTAAATCCACGCTGCTCAATATTATCGGCTGTCTGGATCAGGCCAGTAGTGGCAACTATTATTTCGATGGCCGTGAGACCCGTCAGATGAGTGGCGATGAGCTGGCACAGTTGCGCCGTGAACGCTGCGGTTTTATCTTCCAGCGCTACCACCTGTTACCTAATCTCACTGCGGGCCATAATGTGGAAATCCCCGCCATCTATATGGGTAGCGAGCGTCGGCAGAGGCATGCGAGGGCCGTTGAGTTACTGCAGCGCCTGGGTATCGGGGAGCGGGTGGATTATAAGCCCGCACAGCTTTCCGGAGGACAGCAGCAGCGGGTCAGTATCGCCAGGGCTCTGATGAACGGGGGTGAAGTGATCCTGGCTGATGAGCCCACCGGCGCCCTCGATAGCCGCTCCGGCAAGGAGGTGATGGCTATCCTGCATCAGCTACAGCAGCAGGGACACACGGTCATTATTGTGACCCACGACAGCAAAGTGGCTGAGCAGGCAGACAGAATCATCGAGATACATGATGGTGAGATTATCGCTGATCGCCGTAAGTCATCGGACGTTATAAACAGTGAGCTTAGGGTCAGTAGCAACCCGAGTCCGGTTCATCGTCTGAGGCAATTGTTCGGCACATTAACCGAAGCATTTGCCATGGCCTGGCAGGCCATGGTCAGCCGTAAAATGCGCACGGCGCTGACCATGCTGGGGATTATTATCGGTATTGCGGCGGTGGTTTCGATCCAGATGATTGGTGATGCGGCCCAGCGACAGGTGCTGAAGGATATTCGTTCCATCGGTACCAATATGATCGATATTTATCCTGGAAAGGATTATGCCGATCCCGATCCCACTATCCAACAGGCACTTACCGCAGAGGATCATCAGGCGTTGCTGGAGCAGCCTTACAGTCTCGCTGTGTCACCCTATGTCACCTCCAGTGAGTGGTTGCGCTCCGGTAATCTGGAAATGACGGCACAAATCAATGGGGTTAATGAGCAATTTGTCTCGGTGTTTAATTTACCGATCAAAGAAGGAAGTAATATTAGCGAACAGCAGGTACATGCCATGGCCCAGGTGATACTGATCGATCAAAATACCCGTCAGCGCCTGTTTCCCCATAAGCGCGATGTTATCGGCGAAACGGTGCTGGTGGGCGATCTGCCCATGATGATCATCGGCGTAGCCGGAGAGAACAAAATGATCTTCGGCAGCGGTAATATGCTGCGCATCTGGATGCCCTACACCACACTCAATAACAAGATACTGGGGCAATCCTGGTACAGCGCCATCATGGTACGCCTGCAGGATGGGTACAACAGCAAGCAGGCAGAGCAGCAGATAGAACAGCTGTTGACGCTGCGTCATGGTAAAAAGGATTTCTTTACTGACAATATCGATACGATAGTTAAAACAGCAGAAAATGTAACCCGAACGTTGCAACTATTGCTCGGTTTGATTGCGGTGATTTCGCTGGTGGTGGGGGGTATTGGAGTGATGAATATTATGCTGGTTTCTGTCAGCGAGCGCACCCAAGAGATTGGTATTCGCATGGCCGTAGGAGCCCGTTCCCGGGATCTGCTGCAGCAGTTTTTGATAGAGGCGGTGCTGGTATGTTTGACTGGCGGGCTTCTTGGGGTATTGCTCTCGGCCATTCTGGGAGCTGTGGTGCAATATTTTATGGCGGAGTGGGTGATTCGCCTCTCCCTGTGGGCTCTGTCCGGCGCTTTTCTCTGCTCCCTGACGGTCGGAATCCTGTTCGGCTATCTGCCCGCCCGCAAAGCCGCCCGCCTGAAACCGGTGGAGGCCCTGATGCATGAGTAGATCTTTTTTCGACTTTATAATGGCCTTTTGGTATTTTATACGCTAAATTTGACTAAATTTGTCAAAAAATTGCTTTCGGGAGAGTCTCAATGTTAATTGAGATGGCAGTGACGAACTTCCGTTCGTTCAGAGGTACGCAGACCTTCAGCCTGGTTAAGGGCAAAGGTGATGAGTTGGCAGCATCAAATACTTTCAAAGTTGAAGCGGTCAATGAGTTTGAGCTACTACGCTCTGCGGTTATTTATGGTCCAAATGCCAGTGGTAAGTCCAATTTTTTGCAGGCACTGAAAACAATGGAACGCATTGTGCTCAGCTCTGCCACCAGGAAGCAGCAAGGGGACCCTCTGCCAGTGATCCCTTTTCGCCTTTCGCCTGAGACTCGTCAGGCTCCCAGTGAGTTTGAGGTAACGTTTCTTGTGGACGACGTGCGTTACCAATATGGTTTTTCCGCGACCTCAGAGCAGATTTATGAAGAGTGGTTGTTAGCTTACCCTAAAGGTCGGGCTCAGCGCTGGTTTACTCGGGTTTGGGTCGCTGAGCACAAACGGTTTGAATGGGAACTTGGCAACAGTCTGACTGGGGAAAAACAACTCTGGCAAAAATCTACGCGAGACAATGCGTTGTTTCTCTCAACGGCTGTTCAATTAAACAGTGAGCAACTGCGACCCATCTTTGACTGGTTCAAACGTACGCTTCGCATCGGCAATATGGGAGGATGGGATTCATCATTTAGTGCATCTTTGTGTGAAAATGATCAAAAATCAAAGGTGCTGGAATTTCTGCGAGCTGCGGATATTCATTTTGGTGATATCTTAGTCGAGATGAAATCTTTTTATTCCAGAGAATACCCTAATGATATGCCTCGCGCATTAAGGGAGGTACTCGTAGAAGATCTGAAAGATATGGAAATCTGTGAGGTGAAGATTGTTCACAAAGGCAGTGATGAAAAGCCCGTGATATTTAATTTGGAAGATGAGTCAGATGGAACCCAGAAGTTGTTTTCATTTGCGGGCCCCTGGATCGATACACTTGAAAACGGCTTTGTGCTGTTTATTGATGAGTTACATGACAATTTGCATCCGAAATTGGTTCTTTTTTTAGTTGAGTTGTTCAATAACCCAGCAACAAATCCTAAAAATGCGCAACTGGTTTTCACTACGCATGACACCTCTATTTTAAACCAAAAGGTTTTTCGTCGGGATCAAGTGTGGTTTTGTGAGAAAGGCAGGGATCAGGCTACGCAGCTTTATCCATTAACGGATTTTAGCCCACGTAAAGGCCGCGAGAACCTTGAGCTGGCGTATCTTTCCGGACGCTATGGTGCATTACCTTTTGTGAAGAACATCAAGAAAGTGGGCCAGGAGGCGTAACATGGGGTCGGAGGATTTATTCCACAAACGTAAAGCGAAAACTGCCAGGGGATTACAACGTAAAAAGGCACGTCGGGCTGCTTATGAAAAATTACTGATCGTGTGTGAGGGGGAGAAAACAGAGCCAAATTATTTTGCAGAAGCACGGGATTACTATAGCCTCAACACTGTAAATGTTGAAATCCGGGGGGATTGTCGTTCTGACCCGATGAAAATCGTTGATTTTGCGCAGCAGCGTTATAGAGAGGAAAATGACGCAGGTGATCCTTTCGACAGGGTTTTCTGTGTTTTTGATAAAGATCAACATGCAACCTACACACGAGCTTTAAATGTGCTGGCCTCTGCAACCCCTGATAACACTTATTTCCCAATTAATTCAGTTCCTTGCTTTGAGTATTGGTTGCTGTTGCACTTTATTTATTCCACCCGTTCCTACACGGCCTTACCAGATAATAGTTCTGGTAAGCAGGTCCTGGCAGAGCTGAAAAACTACCTGCCCGACTATGAAAAAGGTGCGCAGACAATATTTTCCAATCTGGTTAATCAGTTAGAGCAGGCCAGGCACCGTGCCGAGAGAGCTTTACAAGAAAGTGAACGTAACCAGACAGACAACCCAAGCACACGTGTACATGAGTTGATCCAAGTTTTACAAAAATTAAAGGGGTAATTTCCTGCCCGCCCGCAAAGCCGCCCGCCTGAAACCGGTGGAGGCCCTGATGCATGAGTAGCGCTTAACACAAGTTGTCACAAAGAGAGAGCTCCAGGCTTCCCGATTTTGTATCGCAGATCACAAAAACACTGGGGTGACATTGTTAAGTTAATGTCAATACTGCATCGTGTGTTCGTGACTAAATAACTTATACAACGGGTGAAACTCAAGGAGTCTGTAATGAAAAAAATCGGTGTACTGCTGTTGAGTTTGCTGTTTGTCAGTTTGGTGCAGGCGCAAACCCTGGTGGGTGTGACGATATACAAATATGACGATAACTTTATGTCGCTGATGCGCAAAGATATTGAAAAAGAGGCTGCTGCTCACCCCGACATTCGTCTGTTAATGAATGACTCCCAGAATGACCAATCGAAACAAAATGATCAAATTGATGTGTTACTGGCTAAAGGCGTAAAAGCACTGGCGATCAATCTGGTGGATCCTGCCGCTGCTGCGGTGATTATCGACAAAGTCAGAGCGGCTAAAATACCTGTTATCTTTTTTAACAAAGAGCCGGGCCAGGCTGTGCTCGACAGCTATGACAATGCCTATTATGTGGGCGCCGACTCCAAAGAGTCCGGCATTATTCAAGGGGAACTCATAGCCAAACAGTGGCGTGCCCATCCCGAGTGGGATCTGAATAAAGATGGGGTGATTCAGTATGTGTTGCTGAAAGGGGAACCCGGTCACCCGGATGCTGAGGCGCGCACCACTTATGTGATCAAAACTCTGAATACAGAGGGCATTAAAACCAAGCAACTGCAGATGGATACAGCCATGTGGGATGCTGCTCAGGCCAAGGATAAAGTCGACGCCTGGTTCTCCGGCCCGAATGCCAACAAGATAGATATAGTGATCTCCAACAATGATGCCATGGCAATGGGGGCCATCGAAGCCCTGAAAGCGCACGGCAAAGATAAAATACCGGTCTTTGGTGTGGATGCCATTCCGGATGCACTGGTACTGCTGAAGCAGGGCCGCCTGGCCGGAACCGTACTGAATGATGCGGTGAATCAGGCTAAAGCGGTTTTTGCTCTGGCGAGCAATCTGGCACAGGGTAAAGCGCCGACAGAAGGCACTCACTGGCAGTTGCAAAATAAAATTGTGCGTATCCCTTATGTGGGTATCGACCGCGACAATGTAGATCAGTTTATTAAATAATTTCGGCGCGGTAGCGACAATTATGGTAGCAACAACCTCCCCATGGCTGCTGGAAATGGCAGCCATTAGTAAATCTTTTCCCGGAGTACAGGCCCTCGACAAGGTGAATTTGCGTGTGCGCACCCACTCTGTGCACGCGCTGCTCGGGGAGAATGGCGCGGGTAAATCCACCCTGCTTAAGTGTCTGTTTGGTATCTATCAGCATGACAGTGGCACGATTTCTCTGGCCGGTCAGCCGGTGCATTTCCGTTCGTCAAAGGAGGCCCTGACCCATGGTGTATCGATGGTACATCAGGAACTCAATCAGGTGCTTCCGCGCACGGTGATGGACAACTTATGGCTGGGGCGTTATCCCACCCGCTACGGTCTGGTCGACCATCAAAAGATGTATCACGCCACAAAACAAATTTTTACTGAGCTGGAGATCGATATCGATCCCAGGGCCAAAGTTGCAGATCTCTCAGTGTCACAGCGGCAGATGGTGGAAATTGCCAAAGCGATCTCCTGGGATGCGCGCATTCTGATTATGGATGAACCGACCTCCTCACTGACGGAACGTGAAGTAAGCCATCTGTTTACCATTATCAACAAGCTGAAACAGCGTGGCTGCAGCGTCGTCTATATTTCCCACAAACTGGAAGAGATTTTCCAGCTGTGTGATGAGGTGACGATATTGCGTGACGGGCAGTGGATCACCACGCAACCTCTGGCGGAACTTAGTATGGAGCAGATCATCGCGTTGATGGTGGGGCGGGAATTAACCCAACGTTTTCCTCACAAGGACAACCATCCGCAACAGACCCTGCTGGAAGTCACGGGTTTGACTGCCCTGCGTCAGCCTTCGATTCGTGATATCAGTTTTAGCTTACGTCGGGGGGAGATCTTAGGTATTGCGGGTCTGGTGGGAGCCAAACGCACCGATGTGGTGGAGACCCTGTTTGGTCTGCGCGAGGCGGCCACCGGCAGCATCAAGTTGCATGGTAAGGAGTTGCACCAGCGTCACCCATCCCAGGCCATTGCCAACGGCTTTGCTCTGGTGACGGAAGAGCGACGGGCTACCGGTATCTACAGCAATCTGGATATCACCTTTAATGCGCTGATAGCCAGTTTCGCCCACTATCAAAACCGCTTCCGTTGGCTGGTCAATAAGAAAATGGCGGCAGCCACACGCTGGGTAATCGATACCATGCGGGTGAAAACTCCGACATCCCAGACCCATATTGCCGATCTCTCCGGGGGGAATCAGCAGAAGGTGATTATTGGTCGCTGGCTGTTAACCCAACCCGAGATCCTGATGCTGGACGAACCGACACGGGGGATTGATGTTGGCGCTAAGTTTGAAATCTATCAACTGATCGCCGAACTGGCGCAGCAGGGGAAGGGGATCATTATCATCTCTTCGGAGATGCCGGAATTGCTGGGGATCACCGACCGTATTCTGGTTATGAGCAATGGGCGCGTGGCGGGTATTGTCGACACGGCAGAGACGGATCAACAAGAGATTCTGCGTCTGTCAGCCCGTTATCTGTAGGATATAAATTGGAGTAAGGTCCGTAATATGAAGTTCAATCTGATCCATTGGTTGCGTAGCGGTAGTATTTATGCGGTATTGCTGCTGCTGTTACTGGTTATTATTATCCAGGAACCCACCTTTTTAAGTTTAACCAACTTCAGTAATATCCTGACGCAATCATCGGTACGGGTCATTATTGCTCTGGGTGTTGCCGGTTTGCTGATCACTCAGGGCACTGACTTATCGGCAGGGCGTCAGGTGGGGCTGGCGGCGGTGATTTCTGCCACGTTGCTGCAAGCCATGAGCAACAGCAATAAAGTTTTCCCCCACCTGGGTGAAATCCCGGTGCCGGTGGTGATCCTTGTGGTGTGTGCCGTGGGTGCGCTGATCGGTTTGCTTAATGGTCTGGTTGTCGCTTATTTGCGGGTAACGTCCTTTATCGCCACCCTGGGCACCATGATTATCGTGTATGGGGTCAACTCCCTCTATTATGACTATGTGGGAGCCTCGCCGGTTGCCGGATTTGATGAACGCTTCTCCAACTTTGCCCAGGGCTTTATCAATATCGGTTCTTTTAAGCTGTCATATCTCACCTTCTATGCTGCCCTGGCCTCGGTGTTTATCTGGATACTGTGGAATAAAACCCGGTTTGGTAAAAATATTTATGCTATCGGCGGTAATCCAGAGGCTGCTAAAGTTTCCGGGGTCAATATTCCGCTGAATCTGATCGCTATTTATGCTCTGGCGGGCGCATTTTATGGTTTTGCCGGTATGTTGGAGGCGGGGCGCATCGGTAGCGCCACCAATAACCTCGGGTTTATGTACGAGCTGGATGCCATTGCTGCCTGCGTGGTGGGGGGCGTCTCATTTGCCGGAGGCATCGGTACGGTAGCGGGGGTGATCTCCGGTGTGCTGATCTTCACTTTGATCAACTACGGTCTGACCTATATCGGCATTAATCCTTACTGGCAGTTTATTATCAAAGGTAGCATTATTATTATGGCGGTGGCGCTGGATTCAATGAAGTATGCCAGGAAGAAGTAGTTTATTATTCCCTCTCCCACTTGTGGGAGAGGGACAGCGCGAAGCGCAGGGAGAGGGTTATTTAAAAGATAGTGAAGGGTGCTTTGACAATAAACTTCACATCCCTTTCATCCTGGAACATATTCTCATGACTCTCTTTTAGGTCAGGACCATTAAAGTGGTTATTCATATGTAGGTACTTAAGCTCATAACACATTGATGTACCTTTAATTCATTACAGGGTAAATACTAAGACCTAACGATAGCAACATACTTTTCTGATCTCGCCTGGGATGAGCTCGTTGACCATGAGTCGCAAAAA
>JBOFSC010000609.1:0-2511 GCA_051651345.1 Enterobacteriaceae bacterium | reverse complement strand
TTACCTTCTCCTCTTATCTGGGACTCGCCAAAGGGTTCCAGGTGCTGGCGAACTGGAAAACCAAAACCCTCTACTTCCTGTTGATCCTGCTGTTTGTCACGGGGCCGACGCTCTATATTTTGCGTATCACCAGTGCCGGAATGGGGATCTGGTTGGATAACTTCTTCTCCTGGGGCCTGGACCCCATTGATATTGGTGGCGCGCCGCTGACTCAGTGGTGGACGCTGTTTGACTGGGCAGTGTGGATTGCCTATGCGCCGCTGATGGGGCTGTTTTTAGCGATGATCTCCTATGGGCGCACGATCCGTGAGTTTATGATCATCAACTGGATACTGCCTGCGGTTTTCGGCATTATCTGGTTTGGTGTCTGGGGAGGCACCGCCCTGAATCTGCAGGAAAGCAATGCGGTGGATCTGGTCGCGGTGATCAAAGAGCACGGGGCTATCGCAGGGTTGTGGGTGTTTTTACAAAATCTGCCCTTTGGCCTCGGGGTGGTGATTGTGCCGCTATTGCTGGTATTAAGCCTGTTTGCTTACGCCGTGGCTGCCAACAGTATGACCACCACCATTGCCGGAATGTGTATGAAAAACGTCCCTATCGGTGAAGAGGCACCCCCTTCGATGAAAGTGATCTGGGGTGTGTTGATCGGCTCGATCTCCGTGATTATGGCCGCATTTGGTGGCGGGCTACAGGGTATCGATGGAATCAAACAACTGGCGGCTGCCGGTGGCTTTACCGTCCTGTTTATCTTCCTGTTGCAGCTGTTATCCACCATTAAGATGTTTTTTTTCGATAAGATCGAAGAGTGATAAATAGTTTTTCATAATAGCGCTAAGGTGGAGGCGGTACAGGTTATCAGACCGTTTGCCGCAGGACGCGGCAAGTTCGAGCCTACAGGGACGTACTTGCGGCGCGTCTGATAACCTGTACCGCCTCCACCTTTACCCAACTAAAGTATAAGCTACAGCCTGGCAGTTACGCCTCTAATGCCGCCGCATGATAAGCGATATGCTCATCGATAAAACTGGCAATAAAGTAGTAGCTGTGATCGTAACCTGGACGCATTGTCAATTGCACCGGATGATCGCTGGCCTCACAAGCGGCTACCAGCAAATGGGGCTGCAACTGATTAGCCAAAAACTCATCCCCCTCACCCTGATCAATCCAGAGTGGCAATTTTTCTGACGCCACTTTAACCAGCTCAGTAGCATCATATTGTTGCCATAGCGAACGATCACTTCCCAGATACGCCGTAAAGGCTTTTTCTCCCCAGGGCACTTGCGTCGGAGCGACGATAGGTGAAAAGGCGGAAACGCTGCGATAACAGCCAGGGTTACGCAAGGCGAGCACCAGAGCGCCATGCCCTCCCATGGAGTGACCACAGATCGAGCGGGCGCGGGTCACCGGAAAATGGGCCTCTATCAACTCCGGTAGCTCTTGCTGCACATAATCATACATCCGGTAATGCTGCGCCCAGGGGGACTGGGTGGCGTTGAGATAAAACCCCGCCCCCTGACCCAGATCATACCCAGGATCATCTGCCACGTTCTCCCCGCGCGGACTGGTATCCGGCGCAACAATCACGATGCCATGCTCTGCAGCATAGCGCTGGGCACCGGCTTTAGTGATAAAGTTCTGCTCGCTGCAGGTAAGGCCGGAGAGCCAGTACAACACCGGCAATTTACGTTGCGCAGCCTGTGGCGGCAGATAAACCGCGAAATTCATCGGACAGCCCAGTAGTGCTGATGAGTGGCGCCACACCTCTTGCCAGCCCCCGCAACAGGCCCGTCGTTCAATACGTTCCATTATTCACTCCTGTCAGAAATGGATCACGGTGCGAATTGACTTACCTTCATGCATCAAATCGAAGGCTTCATTGATCTGTTCCAGGGGTAAGCGATGGGTGACAAAGGGATCCAGATCGATTTTCCCCTGCATTGCCTGTTCAACCATACCGGGCAACTGCGTACGGCCTTTCACGCCGCCAAACGCTGTACCACGCCAGACCCGGCCAGTGACCAATTGGAACGGCCGGGTGCTGATCTCCTGACCAGCCCCGGCCACACCGATAATCACGCTCTCGCCCCAGCCTTTATGACAACACTCCAGCGCAGAACGCATCACGTTAACATTGCCAATACACTCAAAACTAAAGTCAACGCCACCATCGGTCATCTCCACAATGACCTCCTGAATCGGCTTATCATACTCTTTGGGATTGACGCAATCGGTGGTGCCCATGGAGCGGGCCAACTCAAATTTGCCGGGATTGGTATCAATGGCAATAATGCGTCCTGCCTGAGCCTGACGCGCGCCCTGAATCACCGCCAACCCAATGCCCCCCAGGCCGAATACGGCGACGCTGTCACCGGGTTTCACCTTCGCGGTATTATGTACCGCTCCAATACCGGTGGTGACACCGCAGCCCAGCAAACAGACCTTTTCATGGTCAGCGTCTGGGTTGATACGTGCCACCGAGACCTCTGCCACCACGGTATATTCACTGAAGGT
>JBOFSC010000608.1:0-5433 GCA_051651345.1 Enterobacteriaceae bacterium | reverse complement strand
TTATCAGACCGTTTGCCGCAGGACGCGGCAAGCCGAGCCTACAGGGACGTACTTGCGGCGCGTCTGATAACCTATACCGCCACCACCTCTATCAAAGCTTAAGTGGAGCACCACTCTTTTTAAAAAGAGATCATATCCGCCGGATTCAGCAATCCATGCACGGTTAATGCCCCTTTCGCCATCGGGATCACCACCGGGGAGAGATAATGACCCAACGGGATCTCCATATGTTTAAAGCGCGTCAGCATGGCAAAATCATGATTAGTGCCGATCAAATCATCACTGATCGCCTTGCCAATACGCACCGTTTGCGCCACCCCATGACCACTCCAGCCATGTACCAGATAAAGCGGCACACTGTCGTCACTCTTGCGCGCATCCGTAACGCCACTCAGGGTCATATCCGTGATACCCCCCCAGGAGTAATCCAGTTGCGGGTTACCTAACTGGGGAAACACAGTTTTGATACGATCCAGCAGATAGTTATTCACATCTCGGGCAGACCAGGAGTTGCCGGTGCCCTGGCCGCCAAACAGCAAGCGGTTATTCCTCACAACCCGATAGTAGTCAATCTGTAGTTGCGTATCATAAACCGGGTATCCGCAGGGAATCAGTTTATGGGCATCCACCTCTAACGGCGCGCTGACAGAGACATAGGTATAGAAAGGAATGGTCGTGGAGGGCTCGGAGAGAAAATTAAAGGTGGCACTGTGTACTGCCAGCACCACCACTTTACGGGCTTTGATACTCCCCTGGGCCGTGATCACCCGCGTTGCACCCGCCTCTGGTCTGATCTCAGTCACCCTGGTTTTTTCATAAATACGCCCGCCCTGCTGCACCAGACCATAAGCGAGACCTCGCAGCAGCGCCAGGGGGTGCAGTTGTCCCCCCAAACTGTCTATCGCCGCGCCATGATAGATATTTGAGTGAATATATCTCTCCTCAAGCTCATAGGGGCCGATAATATTCACTGACGCATCTCCCAGCAAACGCCGGGCATCCGCACTCGACACCAACGCACCCATATGTCCCGCATGGTTCGCTGCCGTAATATGACCACGACTGCGATCACAACTGAAACCGTAATCTGCAGCCAACTCATCCAGCAGATCCATCGCCTCGAAGGAGGAAAATCGCCACAGACGCCTGGCTTCATCCTCAGAGAGGGCTTCCAGCATATTCTCGGCTTCCCAGCGTGCAATACCAGGCGTCGTCTGCCCGCCATTGCGGCCTGATGCCCCCGACCCGATATTATCTTTTTCCACCAGGCGCACATCCATACCCGCTTTGCTCAGATGCAATGCCGTGGAAACCCCCAACAAACCGCCACCAATCACCACCACATCACAGCTCTCATCCTCCTGCAGTGGCTCAAAACTCGCCCAGGAGGCCAGAGAAGCCTCATAATAGTTGGCTGGCATCGGCTCTGCAGGCATCCCCTTGTGCCAGTTCCAGATAGTGGGATCGATTGCCAGTCTGGAGGGAGTATTAATGGCATCTGCCAGTAACCGTGGCCTTGCCACCGTTGCCAGGGCTCTCTCCTGTGCCAGTAATGACGGAGGCAACAGTGATGCCAGCGCACCGGCTCCGGAAAGGATCGCTGTTTTCAGCAAAAAATCTCTTCTGCCCCTGTTCATGCTGCACCTCCTGAAGTGCCCGCGATGGCTCTGGGATCAGGACCAAACCGGTTATCACCTGATGTGCCCCGGCGCAGCGCCGCCAGGTTAAGAAACAACACCCCCACAGGAGGCAACAGATACAGCAGCAGCCACCAGGCGCTACAGTTACCGTCATGCAGACGCCGTGATGTCACCGCCAAAGCAGGCAGTAAGGTGATCAGCAGATAGAGCGTGGTATACCAGCCAAACAGAATTTCCGGGTTAGCAATAGCCAGTATCCGCTCAATCCAGGAGATCAACAGCAGTGCCAGAACCTGTACTAACATAAAAAACCAATACTCTTTACGTCTGGCCCGGCCACGAAAAACTGCATACTGTCGTAATACCTTCAGATACCATTTCATTGTATGTCAGCTCCTGTATCAGTCATGCGTTCAGTATAGACATCAATCAGGTGGTGAGATTTTTGTATCAGAACAATCCATGCCGATGGCGAGCTTCACTGTCTTCCGGTATCGCGGCAATGGCATCCCACATCTCTACCAGGCGCCCTTCACTGAGTCGCCACAACTCAAAATAAGCGTGACGCTCACCTGCAATACGGCCTTCAGAGAAGGTTAAAACAAACTGTCCCTGCGCCACCATGCGATGAATACGCTCATACTCCAGCTTCTGTCCCTGCTCAATAAGAGTGTCCAGAACAGCGATCACCTCCTCCACCCCATCAGCAATATCCGGGTTGTGCTGGATAAAATGCGTGCCATCGGTATAGTGACGAAAACCGCTGTAGTCACTGCCAATCAGTGTGCGGGTAAAAAACTCTCTGATAAGGCGACGGTTCTGCTCCCTGTCGTGCCCCTCTCCGGGCTCCACAGGGCCATCCAGTTGCGTTCGCCCGCTGGCGTTGGCTGCGCACTCCGGCACCAGACCATCCCAGTGCTCAACGATTTTTCCGTCACGCACCCGATAGAGATCAAAACCGACCAGAGGCTGTTTATCGAGACCAACAAAACGACCATGCAGCGCCACCAGATCCCCATCCTCCAGCACTCGATGGCATTCATAATGCAGCTGCGGGCTGTTTTGCACCAGCTCCTGTAATCCGGATAATCCGTTGGCGATCAGGGGCGAGTGCTCGATAAAGTCAGCGGCAAAATCGCGCTCCAGCACACGGGTATCATGCTCAGTGAACAATTGATGATGCACACGGCTAACCCACTCACCTAAAGATTCACGCTGTGACATGTTTATCTCCTTAGTCGTTGGAACTCATCACATGTTTGATCCGGGTATACTCTTCAAAGCCGTAAGCAGAGAGATCCTTGCCATAACCTGAACGTTTAAAGCCGCCATGGGGCATTTCTGCCGCCAGTGGGATATGGGTGTTGATCCACACGGTACCAAAATCCAATTCACGGGATAGCCGTTGTGCACGTCCGTGATCCCGGGTCCAGACACTGGAGGCAAGCCCATACTCCACACCATTGGCCTTGTTGAGGGCATCCTGCTCATCACTGAATTTCTGTACGGTAATCACCGGACCAAAGATCTCCTGTTGAATAACCTCATCATCCTGATGCAAACCCGTAATCACTGTGGGCTCAAAATAGAAGCCGGGCCTTTCTGCCTGGCGCCCGCCTGTTTCGATGGTGCAGTGAGCCGGTAAACGCTGCATAAATCCCTGTATCCGCTCAAGCTGATTCTGGTTATTAAGTGCACCGTACAGCGCCTGCTGATCATTCGGATCGCCAAACCGGGTTTCGCGCGCCACCGCCACCAGACGGGCCACAAACTCATCATGGATTGACTCTGCCACCAACACCCTGGTCGCTGCGGTACAATCCTGCCCGGCATTGAAATAACCAGTGGTGGCAATATGAGGTACAGCCACATCCAGATCCGCATCTGCAAAGACGATCACCGGCGCTTTGCCGCCCAGTTCCAGATGGGCTTTGGTCAGATTCGCTGCGGCACTGGCCGCCACCGCCAAACCTGCACGCACTGAACCGGTAATAGAGACCAGGGCGGGCGTCTTATGAGATACCAGTTTTACACCGGCATCGGCTTTGCCCAAAACCACATTAAAAGCGCCGGGGGGCAGAAAAGGTGCCGCCAGCTCCGCCAGTAGCAAGGTGCTCTCTGGCGTGGTATCACTCGGTTTGAGCACCACCGTATTTCCCGCTGCCAGCGCGGGGACAATTTTCCAGACTGCCATCATCAGCGGGTAGTTCCAGGGAGTGACCTGACCAATCACCCCCAAAGGCTCGCGACGAATACTGGAGGTGAGGCCCGTCAGATACTCCGCCGTCGCTTTACCTTCCAGCAGGCGTGCCGCTCCGGCAAAGAAGCGAATCTGATCGGCAGAGGTCGCCACCTCTTCCTGGGCAATCAGATGTTTAAGCTGTCCGGTATTACGGCATTGCGCCTCCACCAGACGTTCGCTGTTGACCTCAATGGCATCCGCCAGATTCAACAGCGCTTTTTGTCGCTGCGAAGGGGTATTGCGACTCCAAATATTAAACGCCTCTTTGGCGGCGGCATAAGCGGCATCGATATCGTGTTGGTTAGAGTTGGGAGAGCGGGCGGTGGTAGTCCCGTTGACTGGGCTGATAAGATCGAAATAGTCACTGCTGTGGGATTCAATATACTGGCCGTTAATAAAGTTCTTTAGAGTGGGAATGTTCATACATCATCCTTATGGCACAAAGTACACACGGTTATTGAGTGACAAAGTCTCTATCCACAAGCTGCTTTATCACACTTTATCATCATTTTATTAACCACAAGTTAACAAAATAGTTTATAAATAGCCTGCCAGTCAAGCTTTTATTACTTGTAGCCTCTTTACAGTCGATTTTTCCCTGTTTCTGCATCAAGTGGCAAAAAATGCCCTTGAATCCACACAACTTCGTCAGGCATACTAAAAAAAGAAGCGAGGAAATCAAGAGGAATGCTGGATGTTATCATTCACACCTGTGGAAATTATTTTCATTGTCGGCTGGATTATTTTACTGAGGATAGGTCCTGTTCTGCTCCTGTTGCCGATCCTCTTAACCTTGTTATTAAAGCGCAAGGGTGATGCTAATATCCCGCGCCCCACTTTTGCGGCTAAAATAAAAAGTGTACTCTGTATTGAAATTCCTGTTTTGATAATAACAGTGGCGACGCTGTTTTATCTTTTTGGGGCTATAAAGCTGAACCAATATGCTATTAAACCCTATCTGGTTTCTCTGCTTATTTTTGTCCCTGTTACCTGGAGTATATTTTTTATCAGAAGAAGTTCTAAAATCAATAAAAAAGGTCTCTTAATCTCCTCCTGGGGACTGTTTTTATTATTTTATATCCCATTCACTTATACGCATGTTGTAGAAAAAAAGAGTCGTGAGCATACCCAGGCGGTATGGAATGCACTAAAAAAAGGCGATACGGCAGCACTGGACAAACTGCTGGATAACGGTTGTCCCGCTGAAGAATATAGCGGTCAACACAATCTGTTCCAGGTGCTCAATTATATGCGCCTTCAGCCACAGTTCCCAAAGGCATCTTTTGAATACCTGCTGAAATGCACGAATATCTCCGATAACAGCAGCGTACACAACGGCAGTTTTATCACTTATCAGCAGGAGGCGCTGGCTGAGCCCAAAACTGTCAATACTCATCTTATTAATTTAATACTGAATCATATGTAGGTACTTAAGCTCATAACACATTGATGTACCTTTAATTCATTACAGGGTAAATACTAAGACCTAACGATAGCAACATACTTTTCTGATCTCGCCTGGGATGAGCTCGTTGACCATGAGTCGCAAAA
>JBOFSC010000607.1:0-10168 GCA_051651345.1 Enterobacteriaceae bacterium | reverse complement strand
TTGCCTACTCTTGCTGTTTAACCTGATCCCAAATCGCATCCATCTCCTGCAGGGAAGTTTGTTGTAGCGTACGCCCTTCACTGGCAAGCCGTTGTTCCACCTGGCGGAAGCGGCGTTCAAATTTACGGTTGGCGGCCTGCAATACTGTTTCGGCATCGCCCCCCAAATGGCGCACCACATTTACCGCAGCAAACAGCATATCTCCCAGCTCTTCCTCCACTCTGGCCTGATGACGCTGCGTTTGTTGCGCTTCCTGTTTCACCTCTTCAATCTCTTCGTACAGCTTATCCAGCACCGGGGCAAAAGAGGTCCAGTCAAATCCCACGGTGGCACAACGCCTTTGGATCTTTTGCGCCCGCATCAGGGAGGGCAGCACTGAAGGAATATCATCCAGAATGGAGTGCTGCTCACGCGCCTGCCGCTCCTGGGCTTTACGCTGTTCCCACTGTTGCAGAGCTGCCGCGCTATCAGCCGCACTCGCCCCCTCAAACACATGGGGATGGCGGCGAATCAGCTTGTCGCTGATCTCCTCGCAGATATCGGCGAAATTAAAGCGGCCCTCTTCCTGGGCCAGTTGCGCATAAAACACCACCTGGAACAGTAAATCGCCTAACTCGCTGCGCAGATCGCTAAAATCCTGGCGCTGAATAGCATCAAGCACTTCGTAGGTCTCTTCCAGTGTACAAGCCGCGATGCTGTCAAAAGTCTGCTGACGATCCCAGGCACAGCCGGTTTGGGGATCACGCAGCATCCGCATAATTTGCAGCAATCTCTCAATGGGAGAGTCGGTCATTCGATTTACCTCATCTGTTATTTCATCAAGATTCCCCTCTCCTGCTTGTGGGAGAAGGGAGTTAGAACCTCAACCATTACCGTGCAGGCGGCGTGCTTCGATCACATCGGGCAGTTGGCTCAGACGGGTTAAGGCCCGTCCCAGCGCTTCCAGGTTATAAACCTCGATCTCCATATCCATGGTGGCCAACTGCTTACGGGTATCGCTGCGGCTGGTCACCCCCAGCACATTCATTTTCTCATTCGCCAGCACCGTGGTGATATCACGCAGCAGACCACTGCGATCATTACCAATAATCCGTATCACCAGCGAGTAGCCCCTGGCATAACAATCTCCCCATACGGCTTCCACCAGCCGTTCAGGCGCATGGGCTCTGAGATCAGCCAGTTGCTCGCAGTCACTGCGATGAATAGAGATACCGCGTCCCTGGGTAATAAAGCCGGTAATGGCATCCCCGGGAATCGGCTGACAGCAGCGGGCTATGTGGTGCATCAGATTACCCACCCCTTCCACCACCACACGGCCATCATGTTTACCACGGCTCTGCTGCCCACTTTGCGCTTTCTGGGTCAGTTGCTGCAACGCCTGACGATCCGCCTCTTCTGCCGTGGGCTTCTGTAACCGGGTCTGCAGGAAGTTGATCATCTGGTTCAGACGAATATCGCCACTGCCGATAGCCGCCAGCACCTCCTCCATTGAGTTCATGTTGTAGCGCGGCACCAGCAGCTTTTCCGCACTCTTCATGCTGATCCCTAATCGCTCCACCTCTTCATCGAGAATCTGCCGACCTGCCAGAATATTTTTGTCTCTGTCCTGTTTTTTAAACCAGGCGTGTACCTTGGCCCGGCCTCTACTGGTAGTGATATAACCAAGATTAGGATTGAGCCAGTCACGGCTGGGATTAGGCTGCTTTTGGGTGATGATTTCAACCTGATCCCCCATCTGTAACTGATAGCTGAAGGGGACGATACGACCACTGATTTTTGCACCGATACAGCGGTGACCTACATCACTGTGAATATGGTAAGCGAAATCCAACGGTGTTGAGCCCCCAGGCAGGTCGATCACATCCCCTTTGGGCGTGAACACGTAGACCCGGTCGTCAAATACCTGGCTGCGCACCTCTTCCAGTATCTCGCCGGAATCGGTCATCTCCTCTTGCCAGGAGAGCAACTTACGCAACCAGGCGATACGCTCCTCATAGCCGGAGCGGGCGCTGACCGTTCCCTCTTTATATTTCCAGTGTGCCGCCACCCCCAGCTCAGCATCTTCATGCATCTGACGGGTGCGGATCTGAATCTCTATGGGTTTGCCCTGAGGGCCAAAAACCACGGTGTGGATCGACTGATAGCCATTAGGCTTAGGATTGGCCACATAGTCGTCAAACTCTTCCGGTAAGTGGCGATAGCGGGTATGAACGATCCCCAGTGCACCATAGCAATCCTGCAGGCGCTCAACAATAATGCGCACGGCGCGCACATCATACAGTTCAGCGAAGGGAACCGATTTTTTCTGCATTTTGCGCCAGATACTATAGATGTGCTTGGGACGGCCATAGATATCCGCCTTGATCCCCTCTTTACCCATCTCCTTACGCAGGTGGTCCACAAACTCGGCGATATACTGCTCACGATCGATACGCCGTTCATGGAGCAGCTTTGCGATCGCTTTATAGTCGTCGGGATGCAGATAACGGAAGCAGTAATCCTCCATTTCCCATTTTAACTGACCGATGCCGAGACGGTTAGCCAGAGGCGCATAGATATTGAAACTCTCCTTGGCCGCCAGTACCCGTGACTCTTCCGGCATCTCTTTCACTTCGCGCAGCCAGGTGATCCTTTCTGCCAGTTTAATAATGACACAACGGAAATCTTCCACCATCGCCAGCAGCATACGGCGGATGTTATCGATCTGCACCGGGGAAGCGCCATCATCGCGTGTGGCCTGTAACTGGCGGATGGCATCCATATCATGCACCCCCTGCACCAGTTGGGCCACGTTGGCACCAAACGCCTCCTGCAACTGCTCCACCTGGATCACTTTGTCCTCAAACAGAGGAAACAGCAAGGCGGCCTGCATACTGTCACTGTCCATACTGAGGGTGGAGAGAATCTCCACCATCTCCAGACCGCGCCACAGTAGCAAAGCAGCATTGGGATGCTTCTGGCACTGCTGTTCACAATAGTGCCAGGTGGTGACCAGACGCTCATTGGTCTGTACATTTGACAACGACAGATTCGTTATCCACTTGTGAAGGTCAAACTCGCCAGCAGTTATCAAATGCGTACTTCTGATCGCAACCATAGTTTCTCCCTACGCAAAATCTGTCACTCTTATCGTACAATCAACTGGTAAACCGCTATAATAAAGAAGTAATATTCAATATAACGCTATAAATAACTGCTCCTGGCAGCATCACAGGGGTGAGTGGGGGGTGGTTAGCAGACCCTTTGCGACAGGACGTCGCAAGAGGAGCCTACAGGGATGTACTTGCGGCGCGTCTGCTAACCATCCCCCACCTCATCCCAACCAGCCTGCGGAGATCGCTCCTTAAGAGCTGTTATTTATAACATCGTAAGACGACCAGTATAGTATCATTAAAACAGCTGTTCATTAGACAAGAATACTTTGAATCACCCTAAAAGCTCATGACAAAATATAGCCTTCGCGCACGCATGTTAATTCTGATCCTGGCACCGACCTTGCTTATCGCTCTGTTATTGACCACTTTCTTTGTCGTACATCGCTATAATCAACTGCAGGAGCAAATAATCAGTGCCGGCTCCAGTATTATAGAACCCCTGGCAATCGCTTCAGAGTATGGGATTAAATATAATAATCGCGAAGAGTTGCAACGCATTGTCTGGCTTTTGCATCGACAACACTCCGATATTGTGCGTGCTGTGGCGATCTTCGATGTACAAAACCACCTTTTTGCCACCTCTAACTATCACTATAATGCCGTACAACTACAACTTCCCCCTAACAGTGCCATCCCTACTAAATTAACCCTGACCCCTCGTGGCAATACCCTGATTCTGCGTACTCCCATCGTCGTCGACCATCAGTTTAAAAATGCGGTGACCCCGGTGTATCAGGCCAATAACTATTTGGGTTATGTGGCCATTGAACTGGATATGAGTGCGGTGAAACTGCAGCAGTATAAAGAGGTGTTTGTCGCCATTTTGATGCTACTGCTCTGCCTCTGTATTGCCATGCTGTTTGCCTACCGCCTGATGCGAGATGTCACCGGTCCGATTCGCAATATGGTCGATACCGTGGATCGCATCCGGCGCGGTCAGCTCAACAGCCGGGTGGAGGGACATATGCTGGGTGAGCTGGATATGCTGAAAAATGGTATCAATGCCATGGCGATCTCCATGAACGATTACCATGAAGAGATGCAGCAATATATCGATCAGGCTACCTCCGATTTGCGAGAAACCCTGGAGCAGATGGAGATTCAGAATGTCGAGTTGGATCTGGCCAAGAAGAAGGCCCAGGAGGCCGCACGCATTAAATCAGAGTTTCTGGCCAATATGTCCCATGAGTTGCGCACCCCACTCAATGGCGTGATCGGCTTTTCGCGTCAAATGCTGAAAACAGAACTCAATCCCGTTCAGGTGGACTATATGCACACCATCGAGCGCTCTGCCAGTAATCTACTCAATATCATCAACGATGTACTGGATTTCTCCAAACTGGAGGCGGGCAAACTGTTGCTGGAGACAATTCCCTTCTCCCTGCGCGAATCCATCGATGAAATCGCTATTTTGCTGGCCCATAGCGCGCACGAGAAGGGGCTGGAGCTGATCCTCGATATCCGCCACGATGTGCCGGAGTTTCTGCTGGGTGACCCCCTGCGTCTGCAGCAGATTCTCACCAATCTGCTCGGGAATGCCATTAAGTTTACTGAGACCGGCGAGGTTACTATTCGGGTGGAGCTGAGTTCGCTGCTGCCCACAGAGGCGGAGCTGGAAATTCAGGTGCACGATACCGGGATCGGTATTTCAGAGCAGCAGCAGTCAAAATTGTTTCAGGCTTTCCGCCAGGCCGATGCCAGCGTCTCGCGTAGCCACGGTGGCACCGGTCTGGGACTGGTGATCACCCAGAAACTGGTGCAGGAGATGGGGGGCGATATTAATTTTTACAGCCAGCCCAATAGTGGCTCCATTTTCTGGTTCCAACTGCGGGTGGGGATTAACTCCCATCTCTCCAGCAAGATCTATAGCGACAATCAGTTAGCTGCCCTGGCAGGTAAAACACTACTCTATATCGAAACCAACCCTACGGCAGCTCAGGCTACCCTGGCACTGTTGAAATATACCCCGTTAATCGTCCATCACTACACCAGTCTGCAACAGGTGGCCCCAGATGCCCATTTTGACATTTTGCTGCTCAGTGTCCCGGCCAGCCTGACTGACTCTTTAACCCACTACTGTCAACCTCTGACACAGCGTCCCGGACTCGCCAAACGTACGTTGCTGATGTTGCCCACCCAGTTGCTGCCGGATGTGGAATCACAACAGAAGCTGGGGGTGGAACAGTGTCTGACCAAACCGGTGATCGAGCATCGTCTGTTCCGCGCCCTGATGTCTATGCCGCTGTCAGCGATCACCCCGCCCAGCCATCAACAAGACAAAAACATGGTGCTGTTGCCACTCAAAGTGATGGCGGTGGATGATAATCCGGCTAACTTAAAGTTGATCGGTGCCCTGTTGCAGGAGATGGCAGGCGAGGTAGTCCTGTGTCACAGTGCCGAGGAGGCCATCGCTGTCGCGCAGCAACAGGCATTCGACGTCATACTGATGGATATCCAGATGCCCAAAATTGATGGTATCCGGGCTGCCGAATTGATCCATCAGTTACCGCTACATACGCGTACTCCGATAGTGGCCGTGACCGCCAATGTCGCCGTGGGTGAACGGGAAAGATTGCTACGGGCAGGCATGGCCGACTATCTGTCCAAACCCATCGATGAAGAGAGCCTGCAGAAGATTTTGCTACGTTATCTGTCGCCACAAACGGCAGCCCTCTCCTTACCTTCGGCACAACCCGCGACGCTTGACTGGGCGCATGCAATACAACGCTCTGCCCATAAACCGGAGTTGGCGGCGGAACTGCTGCAGATGTTATTGCAATTTCTGCCGGAGGTATCTGAGCGTGTCAGGCAGGTGCTCCAGGGGAAATCTGACGAATCGATTGTGGATCTGATCCATAAGCTACACGGCAGTTGCAGCTACTGTGGTGTACCCCGTCTGCAGCAGATCTGCAACACCATAGAGCAACTTCTGCGTGCCGGTACCACGGCTGACGATCTGGAACCTGAATGGCTGGAACTGCTGGATGAGATCGATAATGTGCGGCAGTCAGGCCAGGAGAAACTTAAAGATCTGGGGCTGGCAATCGAGGAGAAGGATTCTGGCGAAACAGCTCACGACTCTTGAGTGGCTTGCCCCCCAAATAGGGGCGCAGTGCCATACGGGTAAAGCGCTTGGCGGCCTTAAGGGTGCCTGCGTCGGGGAATTCACGTTGTGCCAGCGCCCGTAGTTCTCGCCCGGTAAAGCTTTGGCTATCCCGAATCAGGCTGGCAATAAAGCCTTTTTCCGCACGATAGCGATAGGTCATGCTATCGACCACCGGTTCACCACTGCCCGCGCAGTGCAGAAAATCGATGCCATAACCCAGTTGATGCAGCAAAGAGAGCTCAAACAGTCGCAGCGGTATTTCAGGATGTGGACCGGCCGCCAGGGCCTGCAGGCAGTGCAGATAGGCGAAAAAAAGCGGCGAGTGGCGGGTCTCTCTCTCCAGTACCCGCGCCAGCAGTTCATTGACATAAAGGGCGCTGTAAAGAGAGATGCCGCTTAACGGCAATGCCAGTGAGATCGCCTCGGCATTGCGCAGGGTTTTGACCTCACCGCGACCACTCCAGCGCAGCAGCAGTGGAATAAAGGGCTGCAGGCAGCCACGCGTCCGTGAACGCCGCGCCCTTGCCCCTTTTGCCAGCAGTTTAATCCGCCCCTGCTCTTCGCTAAAAACATCGAGCAGCAAACTGGTTTCGCTGAAAGGGCGCCCATGTAAGATAAACGCTCGCTGCCAGCCTTCCATGAGACTCTCTTAGAGATCGTCGGTATAACCCAGGCTGCGTAAGGCACGCTCATCGTCGGCCCAGCCTGATTTAACCTTGACCCACAGTTCAAGATGCACTTTGGTATCAAACAGACGCTCCATATCCAGGCGCGCCTCGGTACCGATCACTTTTAGCTTTTGGCCTTTGCTGCCGATGACCATCTTTTTCTGCCCTTCCCGCTCCACCAGGATCAGGCCATTGATATCGAAACCCCCTCTTGCATTGACATGAAAGCGTTCGATCTCGACGGTCACCGAGTAGGGTAATTCCTCACCCAGAAAACGCATCAGCTTTTCGCGAATGATCTCGGAAGCCATAAAACGTTGTGAGCGATCCGTGACATACTCTTCCGGGAAGTGATGGGGCGCCTCTGGCAGACGAGTACGTACAATCTGCGCAATTTTATCGATATTATCCGCTTTTTCCGCGCTGATCGGCACAATATCAATAAAATCCATCTGCTGACTTAAAAAGGCCATATGGGGCAGCAAAGCCGCTTTATCCGTGACATTGTCGATCTTGTTGATCGCCAGCAGCACCGGTGCTCTGGCTTTTTGCAGCTTATGCAGCACCATCTGGTCATCGTCGGTCCAGTGTGTTCCCTCCACCATAAAAATTACCAGCTCCACATCACCAATGGCGCTGCTGGCCGCCCGATTCATCAGACGGTTGATGGCGCGTTTCTCTTCCATATGGAGCCCTGGGGTATCCACATAAATGGCCTGATAAGGGCCCTCGGTATGAATGCCAATAATACGGTGACGCGTGGTTTGCGCTTTACGGGAAGTAATGGAAATTTTCTGGCCTAACAACTGGTTAAGCAGAGTCGATTTACCCACATTGGGGCGCCCGACGATGGCGATAAAACCGCAGTGACTTACTGTATCACTCATACTTGCTCCAGATGCAACAGGGCCTGTTGTGCTGCGGCTTGTTCTGCCTTGCGGCGACTGCTGCCAACACCGATAAAAGAGGCGTCAAGACCAGTGACCTGACACTCGATGGTGAACTCCTGATCATGAGCCTCGCCGCGAATTTCCGTCACATTATAATTGGGTAGCGGCAGATGACGTCCCTGCAGATACTCCTGCAAACGGGTTTTGGCATCTTTCTGACGCTCACCCGGGCGAATCTCCAGCAAACGCTGCTGATACCACTCCAGCAGCAGTTGCTGCACCCTGTGAATATCACTGTCGAGAAAGATGGCACCGATTAACGCTTCAACGCTGTCAGCCAGAATGGACTCGCGGCGATAGCCGCCACTTTTTAATTCTCCTGGCCCCAGGTTGAGATACTCACCCAGCTCAAACTCCCTGGCGATATCCGCCAGGGTATTGCCGCGCACCAGCGCCGCACGCATCCGGCTCATATCCCCTTCATTAATATTGGGGAAACGGTGATACAGCGCTGTGGCAATCACAAAGCTCAGGATTGAATCACCGAGAAACTCCAGGCGCTCATTATGGATGCCGCTGGCGCTGCGATGGGTCAATGCCTGGGTTAACAGCGCCTGCTGGTTGAACTGATAGCCCAGTTTTTGCTGTAACTTATCTAATAATATGGACTTCATGGAATATGACTTAATCACCTTACTTGAGTTAGTGAATGCTGCCGATACGCTGCAAACGAACACCTGTCGGCCACTCACCTTCCTGTTTTTCAAAACTCATCCAGATAGCCACTGCCCGGCCCACCAGATTCTTCTCCGGCACAAAGCCCCAGAAACGGCTGTCGGCACTGTTATCCCGATTATCACCCATCATAAAATATTCACCGTCCGGCACCACAAATACCCCCGGCATTTCGCCCGCTTGTCGGTAACCAAATCCGGTGTTGGCCAGAGGATTAGTTAAAATCTCATGGCTGTTTTTATCCAGATGCTCCTCGGTTTGATCCAGACGAACCCCTTCCACACTGCTGTCGCTGACCGGCACTTGATAGAAACCTCCGGACTGACTTAAGATAGGTGGTGTCTGCACAAACAGACTGGGGGTGGTCGTACTGTAGGAGAGGGGCACACTGTTGCAATTGCTGTTATCCGCGCAACGTGGGTAGACTGTGAGCTGCTTTTTGATGGGATCGTAGATCACCCGATCCCCCGGCAAGCCGATGACTCTCTTGATATAGTCTACTTGCGGTGACAGAGGATATTTAAACACCGCAATATCACCCCGCTTAGGGTGCCCGGTGGCGATCAGGGTCTCCTGAGTTAACGGGTTTTTGATACCGTAAGCAAATTTTTCCACCAGAATAAAATCGCCAATCAGCAACGTCGGCATCATGGAGCCGGAAGGGATCTGAAACGGTTCATAAATAAATGAACGGATCACAAAGACCAGCGCCAGAACCGGAAAAATAGAGACGCCAGTCTCCAGCCAGCCAGGTGCCTTGCTGATTTTAGCCAGCGCTTCAGCTTCAATGGGTTGTGCGCTCCGGGCCTCTGCTTCAGCCACTTTACGCCGACGGGCGGGTGCCAGGAAGAAACGGTCCAGACACCATAAAAGGCCTGTCACCACGGTGGCAATGAAAAGAATCCACACAAATGTATTAGCCATGCAAAAAACCCCTTACCGTCATTACTTGTCTTTGCCCACATGCAGAATTGCCAGAAACGCTTCCTGAGGCAGTTCAACATTACCGATCTGCTTCATGCGTTTCTTACCCTCTTTCTGCTTTTGCAGCAGCTTTTTCTTACGGCTGACGTCACCACCATAACATTTCGCCAGCACGTTTTTGCGCAACTGCTTAACGGTCGAACGGGCAATAATCTGATTACCAATCGCCGCCTGAATCGCAATATCAAACTGTTGCCGGGGCACCAGCTCACGCATTTTTTCCACCAGATCCCGTCCGCGATACTGTGCATTATCACGATGGGTGATCAGCGCCAGCGCATCCACCCGTTCACCGTTGATCATCACATCGACCTTAACCATGTTAGAGGCCTGAAAACGCTTGAAATTATAATCCAGCGAGGCATAACCCCGTGAAGTGGATTTCAGACGATCAAAGAAATCCAGTACCACTTCCGCCATCGGGATATCATAAGTGAGCGAGACCTGATTACCATGATAGACCATATTGGTCTGCACTCCGCGTTTCTCCACGCACAGAGTGATGACGTTACCGAGGTATTCCTGCGGCAGCAGCATCTGACATTCAGCTATCGGCTCACGGATCTCATCAATATTATTGAGTGCAGGCAGTTTGGCCGGGCTGTCCACATAAAGGACCTCATTGGCGGT
>JBOFSC010000606.1:0-2942 GCA_051651345.1 Enterobacteriaceae bacterium | reverse complement strand
GTTTTACGTGGCTACGCGCTGGCGCTGCAGGAGAAAGAGAGCATCTGGGCACAACACTGGTTCTCTCTGGCCGGAGAGCTTGCCGATGGGTCTAACACGGCATACTGGCGTCTGCGGCGTACCCTTGCCAAACGTTTGGCTTTTAGTGCGTTAACACCGAAGTATCTTTCGCTGTGGCGCTATTTTCGCCTGTACTGAATAGGAATTATGCTATGTGTCTAATCGCTTTTGCCTGGCGTCCTGGTGAGCCGATGCCGCTGTTGCTGATGGCCAATCGCGATGAGTTTCACTCCCGTCCCTGCCACCCGGCAGCCCGCTGGCCTGATGGCTCCGGTATTATTGCCGGTCAGGATCTGCAACAGGGGGGCACCTGGCTGGGGTTGGGTCCGGAGGGGCGTTTTGCCGCCTTAACCAATATTCGCGATCCGGCGCAACCAGAAGGCAAATATTCACGAGGGGAACTGGTGACCCATTTCCTGCGCTCCCGCCTCTCTCCTCAAGAGTGGTTACAGCAACTGCAGGCACAACTGGCCGATTACAGTGGTTTTAATCTGCTGCTGGGCAGCGCCAGGGAGTTATGGCATTTTAATTCCAGAGAGCAACGCCCGAACAAACTGGCTCCGGGCCTGTATGGTTTATCCAATGCCAGCCTGAATACCCCCTGGCCCAAAGTGCTCACCCTGCGCAGTGAACTGGCGAGATTGCAAGACCTGGCGGATAACCAGCAACTGTTACATGCGCTGCGTAACAGAGAGCAGGCCCAGGATGATGCTCTGCCCGATACCGGTATTGGCCTGGAGTGGGAGCGTCGGCTCTCCTCGGTGTTTATTACCGGTATCGATTACGGCACCCGCTGCAGCACCATTGTTAAACTTTATGCCGATGGAAACAGTGAACTGTGCGAACAATCCTTTGAGCCTCAGGGGAAGCCTGCCGGGCTGGTGCACCTCACTCTGTCGGCTATAGCAGTGGCAACTGATTAGCCCTGATAACCGATGCAAACTCCGGACGCCGGGCCACCTGTTGCGCGATGGCCCACAGTTTCGGGGTATGTTGCCAGCAATAGCAGAACCGTAACCGGGTCCTCCATAGATAGTGATCATGATGGGTCTCTCCCTGATAGAAAACATCACCTCCCCATTTGGGGAGGGAACTAAAGTTTACTCAACACTGTTTATTTATTGAGCTGTTTATTTGTCACACTGTTTATTTATTACACAAGGAACATCAGCTTAAGCTTCTTGCTCATAACCCTTAAGAATAAGGTACATATCATCTTTAAGCTGCAGCTTCTCTTTTTTCAGCATTTCAATTGAGGTGGAGGTATCTACCTCGATACCGGCAATCATATTGGCTATCTTGTGGTCCAGTTGGTTATGTTTTTCAAATAACCGATTGAAACGTCTGTCTGTGTTCTTGATTTTGGAAATGAGGTCGCGATATTCAGGAAACATGAAGAATTCTCCTTGTGCATGAGCTGATGTTAGCTATTTGTATCGATAATCATAGCGTTACCGTGAATTTTGTCGAGAGAAAATCAACGATAGTAACAATATATTTTCATTCGCGGATCTTATTCACCGGCTCAGGTTTCTGCTTTTGCTATGATATCAGTTAGTTCGGTAGTTATTTACTTTTTACTTAAAAGCAGTTTATAGAAAAACGCTTTTTGGGTAACATAGGCGCCTGAGAGTTTCCCCTTCAATTATTGTGGACTAAAGACTATGCCTCTTCCCTTTATCATTAGTGTCGCGGGTGGCAGTGGCAGCGGCAAAAGCACCGTCACCCGGCAGGTATTGGCAACGGTAGGTGTGGCAAGGGCTTCCGTTATTTTGCAGGATTACTACTATCGTGATCAAAGTCATTTAACGTTTGAGGAGCGTCTGGATACCAATTACGATCATCCTCAGGCTTTCGACTGGGAGTTGCTGATTAGCCATATTGGTGAGTTGCGTCGCGGTCGTTCCATTGCCATGCCTGTGTATGACTTCACGCAGCATATTCGTTCTGAGAAAACTATCGTGATGCACTCTGCGCCAGTTATGGTAATTGAAGGGCTGTTCCCGTTGTATGAAAAGAAATTACGCGAGATGATGTCGCTAAAGATTTTTGTGGATACCGACGCGGATGTGTGTTTTATTCGCCGCCTGCAACGGGATATCCATGAGCGAGGACGCTCGATGGAGAGTGTGATCGAGCAGTATCTGACCACAGTCAGGCCCATGCATAATCAGTTTGTTGAGCCGACCAAACGTTTTGCGGATGTTATTTTGCCCCACGGTGCCAATGAACCCGCAGTCGATATTTTAACGACCAAAATCACCAGTCTGATCGGCTAACAGAGGTGAGAGAGGGCGGTAATAAAAAGGAGAGATAGAATGAGAATATTGCCCTGGCTGGAACTTAAGTTACCCCCTGTGCTGCTGTTTTTTCTGGCCGCCGGTATCATGTGGTGGCTCACACCGTCGGTGCCTTCTCTGCTTCTTTCTTGTTGGTCAACGCTGTCAGGTATGGTACTGATGGGGATCAGTATTGCTGTCGGTGTCACGGCCGGGCGGATATTTCGTCAGGCCAGTACCACGGTGAATCCGCTCCAGCCCGAGAAAGCCCGGGTTTTGGTTGACTGGGGGATTTATCGCTACAGTCGCAATCCGATGTATCTGGCTATGGCGGACATGCTGTTGGGCTGGGGATGTATGTTACAGAGTCTGATCGCGCTGTGCGTTTTGCCACTATTTGTTCTCTATATGACCCTGTGGCAGATTATGCCGGAAGAGCGTGCGCTGCGACGTCAGTTTAATCAGCAATCATATGTAGGTACTTAAGCTCATAACACATTGATGTACCTTTAATTCATTACAGGGTAAATACTAAGACCTAACGATAGCAACATACTTTTCTGATCTCGCCTGGGATGAGCTCGTTGACCATGAGTCGCAAAA
>JBOFSC010000605.1:0-14354 GCA_051651345.1 Enterobacteriaceae bacterium | reverse complement strand
CAGCGCACCATCCGGTACCCAGCCATGGGCTTTTTGTACCAGTTTTAACGCTTCAATGGAGGCAGCACGGCCATCTTCGTAATGCTGCATCTCATGGGCAATGGCATCTCGTAACTCGCTGCTCATGACGAAGGGTTGTGTTTCTGCTCGCGGCTCACTCATAATTAACGGTCCACATCTGACATAACAAAATCAATACTGCCCAGATAGACGATCAGGTCCGACACCAGACTGCCGCGGATCACCGAAGGGATCTGCTGCAAATGGGCAAAGCTCGGTGTACGCACCCGGGTACGATAACTCATGGTGTTATTATCACTGATCAGGTAGTAGCTGTTGATCCCCTTGGTCGCTTCCACCATCTGAAACGCTTCATTCGCTGGCATCACCGGCCCCCAGGAGACCTGCAGGAAGTGGGTGATCATGGTTTCAATATGTTGCAACGTACGCTCTTTGGGCGGCGGCGTGGTCAGCGGATGATCGGCCTTGAAAGGACCTGAAGGCATATGATCCAGACACTGCTGCAAAATACGCAGGCTCTGGCGCAGCTCTTCCACCTTGATCATCACGCGATCGTAACAGTCGCCATTGTTACCAACCGGCACTTCAAATTCAAAATTCTCATAACCGGAATAAGGACGCCATTTACGCACATCAAAGCTGATACCCGTGGCGCGCAAACCCGCACCGGTCACACCCCACTCCAGGGCCTCTCTGGCATTGTAGGAGGCGACACCCACAGAGCGGCCTTTAAGGATACTGTTTTTCAGTGCCGCTTTAACGTAGGAGTCGAGGCGTTTTGGCATCCACTCGAGAAACTCTTTTAGCAGACGCTCCCAGCCCTGGGGCAGATCGTGTGCCACACCGCCGATACGGAACCAGGCCGGATGCATACGAAAACCGGTAACGGCTTCGACAATATCGTAGATCTTCTGCCTGTCGGTAAAGGCAAAGAACACCGGTGTCATCGCCCCCACATCCTGAATAAAGGTGCTGATATAGAGCAGATGACTGTTGATACGGAACAGCTCTGACAACATGACCCGAATAGTTTTAACCCGATCCGGCACGTCGATGCCCGCCAGTTTTTCCACTGCCAGAACGTAAGGCATCTCATTAACGCAACCGCCAAGATATTCGATACGATCGGTATAAGGGATATAGCTGTGCCAGGATTGGCGCTCACCCATTTTCTCCGCACCGCGATGGTGATAACCGATATCCGGCACGCAGTCGACGATCTCTTCCCCATCCAGTTGCAGAATAATACGAAAGGCACCGTGGGCAGAGGGGTGGTTGGGGCCCAGGTTGAGGAACATAAAATCCTCATTGGCAGTACCCCGCTTCATACCCCACTCTTCCGGGCGGAAGGTCAGGGACTCCATCTCCAAATCCTGTTTTTGCCGGGTCAGCTCGAAAGGATCAAACTCGGTGGCTCTGGCCGGATAATCCTTGCGCAGAGGGTGGCCTTCCCAGGTTTTTGGCATCAACAGACGCTGCAGATGGGGATGACCATCAAAATGGATGCCGAACATCTCCCAGGTTTCGCGCTCATACCAGTTGGCATTGGGAAAATAGCGGGTGATGGTGCTCAGATGCAGATCGTTTTCTGCCAGCGCCACCTTCACCATGATGTCCCGGTTACGCTCAATGGAGATAAAGTGATAGAAGACCGAAAAATCCGCCTCCGGCAGCCCCTGACGATGAGTACGCAGCCGCTCGTCGACCCCATGCAGATCAAACAGCATGACGTAGGGTTGAGTCACCTTTTTGAGAAATTCAACAACTTCCAACAGTTGCTGCCGCCTGACCCATACAACAGGCAGTCCATTACGGGTTGCCTGTAGAGTAAACGCCTCAGCACCGAAACGGCTGTAGAGTTCACCCACAACAGGATCATCCAGATGATCCCTGGTTTGCCAGCCCGGCGGAACCAGTTCTTGAGTTGTCAGTTCTGTCATAATCTATTTTCGCTGCACACTCTTATTGAATATCAAAAGCCTGCACGCGGCAGGCTCTGCGTTATAGCCACTGTTTTTAGACTTGATCCGGCGTGCGTAGCGTCGTCACTGCGATGCGCTCCGCCTGTTTGCGATCCCGTTCTGACTGCATATTGGCTTTATAGACGCCCTGATCGCCTACCACCCAGGAGAGGGGACGCCGCTCTTTACCAATGGCATCCTGCAACAGCATCAAAGCCTGCATATAGGCTTCGGGACGCGGTGGACACCCTGGGATATAGACGTCAACCGGCAGGAACTTATCCACCCCCTGAACCACAGAGTAGATATCATACATGCCGCCGGAGTTGGCACAGGAGCCCATACAGATCACCCACTTCGGGTCCAGCATCTGGTCATACAGACGCTGAATAACCGGGGCCATCTTGATAAAACAGGTACCGGCAACCACCATAAAATCCGCCTGGCGCGGAGAGGCACGGATAACTTCCGCACCAAATCGGGCCACGTCGTGCACTGCGGTGAAGGAGGTGACCATCTCCACATAACAGCACGACAGGCCAAAGTTAAAGGGCCACAGAGAGTTTTTTCGCCCCCAGTTGACCATATCGTTCAGCGCATGCTCAAGCTTTCCCATATAGACATTACGGTGCACATGCTGCTCCAGGGGATCGGTAACGATCTCCTGTTTTTGCAGAGGATAGCGTTGATTGTCACCGTCGATATCGATGCGAGTAAGTGTGTAGTCCATCAGATTGCCTCGCTTTTACCTGGGATGATGGTTGACGTTAATAATGGGATCTGGCTCGTGTACCTTGCGTCGGGAGCGGAGCGGTGTCCAGTCGAGAGCGCCAATTCTTACCAGATAGAACAAGCCAACCAGCAAGACAGCGATAAAAATAACCGCCTCGATAAAGCCTATCCAGCCACTTTCCAGTATCGAAACTGACCAGGCATAGAGGAACAGGGCTTCCACATCAAAGATCACGAAAAACATGGCGACCAGATAGAACTGAGCCGAAAGACGTAATCGGGCACTGCCTACAGAGGCGATACCCGATTCGTAAGGCGTATTCTTGGAGCGGCCCCGTGCCCGTCCGCCCAACAGATAAGCACCTATGAGCATCAGGCAACAGAGCCCTATGGCAACAATGAAGAAGATCGCAAACGCCCAGTGATGGGCTATGAGATGAGTTGTGGTCGTCGTTGGCATATCGTTTTTACTTTCCAGTTAAATCATCTTAAATCCTGTGGCTTTCTGTTACGGCCGGAAACAAGCAATTTATGACTGAGCTGTTAGAGTGGAACTTGGGCCTACATGATAAAAGCTATAAATCAGATTGCAACAGAATAAATACCATTACTTTTAATAAGGTCATAACATAAATATGAAAAAACGACCAAATTGGCCGTTTTTTCATCTTCTAACTGTTAATAGTGTGTGTTTCTGGTTGTGGTTTGGTGGACTACTTCACCAACTCGTCCACCGGATTCTTATCCATAATATGCTTCAATGCCTGGTCGATGACCTGTTCACTGCTTTGTATCAATTTCTGCTGTTGTGGATGACTATCCAGCAACGATTCAAACATTACCTTCGCTGCCTTATGCACACCGTGACCTATATAAAGGTAGTAATGGACATCAGGCAAACGCGGTAACCCTTCCGACTCACTCAGGACACGCAGGTTATCATCCCAGAGTTCAACTGAACGGGCGATGATACCAACACCTGCCTCAACTGCCGCCCGTGCGCTGGAGAGCGTATTGGCGGTATAGGCGATGCGCCAGCGAATTCCGGCATTATCCAACGCCTTGATCATCATGTTGCGATAAACCAGAGACTCATCCATGACCACCAGTGGCAGCGGCTCGTCCAACTGCAATTGATAGCCGTTGGCGCAATACCATAATGATGGGGAGGTACGCAGAGTCAGGCAGGGAAAATCCAGATTTTCACTGCTGGAGATGATCATGTCGACTTCACTGCCCTGTAGCAGGTCCATCAGACGCTGACCATGTTTAACCTGTACTTCTATGCTCAGGCTGGGGTAAGCCTTGGCAAAACGCGATATCAACGATGGCAGAATAGTGTTGGCGGTATCATCGGGGGAACCGATGCGTAACGTTCCTTCAACATCATCGTGCATCATTGACATGCAGGCTTCATCATTCAGATGTAGCATCTTACGAGCATACCCCAACATCTGGATACCTTGTGTGGTCAGAGCCTTATTACGTCCATGACGCGCAAAAAGCTCTTTACCCACCAACTGTTCCAGACGCTGCATCTGCTGGCTGACCGCAGATTGCGTTCGGCATACCGACGCGGCAGCTGCAGCAAACGTATTGCGATCTGCTACAGCAACGAAGGTACGTAGTAAGTCGAGTTCGAGATTAACAATTGGACGGTTATTTATGTTTGTCATACTTTGCTCTTCACTGCTCATATAGGTTCTTGGTAAAACCTGCATAATCCTCAAAAGCATTCCGTGTAATAGCAATGCTCTCCGTGACTGTTTGACTGCATGACATTGGCTTGCTGATAGCAAAATAGGAAAACGCGCTTTAGCATCCAGTCTCGATAACCTGTTGGGCTATCAGTTACTATTATAGTATCAATTAAAAACAATACTTAATTATTTCATAGAGGTGTTGAAAGATTATCATGTTAATAGTATTTGATATTTAATATATATCAAAAAATATCATTTAATTTCATTGTGATAGGTCTTTTTAAATATAGCATCAATGAGAATCACCCCTGTTTTTCCTGGTAATAAAGGTTCTCTTTTGTTACATTGATCACAGGTTAAAATAATGAATTCTATCTTCATTATCTCTGATAACTTGAAAAAGATTGCTCATACTCACTACTTTGTGTCATCCGACATCACGTTTTTTTGTCACTGTTTGTATGACACCGCAACCTCATCAGACACCTCAGCAGAGTTAATCTGCCCAGACAATACCTCGATGCTGCCAGATAAAAAACTTTTTTTTTATTATTCTGTTAATATATAACACCAAGATTTAGGGCAAAAAACTAAAAATGATCTTTAGGTCTGCCAGTAATGCATCACATTGCGCTAAACATTGACGAAGGCTTCAAAAACCCCGCTCACAGGAGTACATTGGAGCGATATTTGAATCGCCTTGTGTTGCATCACATAGCGTTGAATCGTTTAGTGCAAAATAGGATTTTTTTATGTCGCTGATTGAGAAGTCAAAAAAACTGGATAATGTCTGTTACGATATTCGCGGTCCGGTGATGAAAGAGGCAAAGCGCCTTGAAGAGGAAGGACACAAAGTTCTTAAACTGAATATCGGTAATCCAGCCCCTTTTGGTTTTGAAGCCCCGGAAGAGATCCTGGTGGATGTGCTGCGCAATCTGCACACGGCACAAGGCTACTGCGACTCTAAAGGCCTCTACTCAGCACGTAAAGCGATTATGCAGCACTATCAGGCACGCGACCTGAACGACGTGACTATAGAAGACATCTATATTGGTAACGGTGTCTCAGAACTGATCGTACAATCCATGCAGGCCCTACTCAACAATGGCGATGAGATGTTGATTCCGGCTCCTGACTATCCTCTCTGGACCGCAGCGGTCGCCCTCTCCGGCGGTAAGGCGGTGCACTATCTCTGTGATGAGGAAGCGGACTGGTTCCCCTCTCTGGACGATATTCGCAGTAAGATCAGTCCCCGTACCAAAGGGATTGTGATCATCAATCCCAATAACCCCACCGGTGCGGTCTACAGTAAAGAGCTGCTGCAGGAGATCGTTGAGATCGCCCGTCAGCACCAGTTGATCATCTTTGCCGACGAGATCTACGACAAGATTCTTTACGACGATGCCGAGCATCACTCCATTGCCAGCATGGCACCGGATCTGCTCACCGTCACCTTTAATGGTCTGTCGAAAACCTATCGTGTGGCCGGATTTCGTCAGGGCTGGATGGTGCTCAATGGACCCAAGAAAGCCGCGAAAAGTTATATCGAAGGGCTGGAGATGCTGGCCTCCATGCGCCTGTGTGCTAATGTGCCCATGCAGCATGCCATCCAGACTGCACTTGGGGGTTATCAAAGCATCACTGAGTTTATCCGTCCCGGGGGCCGACTCTATGAACAGCGTCTGCACGCCTGGCGTCTGCTAAACGAGATCCCCGGCGTCTCCTGTACTAAACCCAAAGGGGCTATCTATCTTTTCCCGCGCATCGACACGAAACGCTTCAATATTCACGATGACCAAAAGATGGTGCTGGATCTGCTGCTGCAGGAAAAAGTTCTGCTGGTTCAGGGCACTGGCTTTAACTGGCCGAGACCGGACCATCTGCGTATCGTGACCCTGCCCCGCGTTGATGAATTGGATATTGCTATCAATCGCCTCAGCCATTTCTTGCAGGAGTATCGTCAGTAACGCTGTCTCATCTGGGGTTAAGTCATCAAATTTTACAGATGAAATGATTGCTTAACCCCCTCAGGGCCGTTACCATTTGCCTAAACCAAATTGCTATTCAGTTATAACGCATGAGTATTCAACTAAACGGAGTGAACTGTTTCTACGGCTCACACCAGGCGCTGTTTGACATTTCTTTCACCTGTTCCCCAGGGGAAACGCTGGTATTGCTGGGCCCGAGTGGTGCCGGCAAGAGTTCCCTGCTGCGTGTCCTTAACCTGCTGGAGACCCCTCGCAGCGGGTCACTCGCCATCGCTGACATGAATTTTGATTTCACCCGTCAGCCGACACCAGACAGTAAAGCAATTCGTGATTTGCGTCGCAATGTCGGTATGGTGTTTCAGCAGTATAATCTCTGGCCCCATATGACAGTGCTGCAAAATCTGATCGAAGCCCCTTGCCAGGTGTTAGGGCTGTCGAAAAAAGAAGCCGGAGAGCGGGCGGCTAAATTGCTGGAGCGTCTGCGTCTGAGTGATTTTACCTCACGTTACCCTCTGCATCTTTCCGGAGGCCAGCAGCAGCGCGTCGCGATAGCCCGCGCCCTGATGATGGAACCCCAGATATTACTGTTCGATGAGCCGACGGCCGCCCTTGACCCGGAAATTACCGCTCAGATAGTCAGTATTATCCGTGAACTGGCCGATACCGGTATCACCCAGGTGATAGTCACCCATGAGGTGGAAGTGGCACGTAAAACCGCCAGTCAGGTTATCTATATGGAACATGGCCGAATTGTGGAGCAAGGGGATGCCAGCCATTTCCGCACGCCCCACTCTACGGCATTTGCTCATTATCTATCCCACTGATTCTCTGATACAGGAGTCATTACAATGAAAAAAATATCTGCTGCTCTGTTGGTGGGGTTGGTCGCTTTTACCGCCAACGCCGCTGAAACTGCCCACGCTGAAACCATCCGCTTTGGCACCGAAGCCAGCTACCCTCCTTTTGAGTTTATGGATAAAGATAACCAGATCCAGGGCTTTGATATCGATATCGCCAGAGCCCTTTGTAAAGAGGTTAAGGCCGAATGTACCTTTAATAATCAATCATTTGATAGCCTGATTCCCAGTCTGAAATTCAAGCGTATCGATGCCGCTATCGCAGGGATGGATATTACCCCTGAACGCAGCAAGCAAGCGGATTTTACTCACTCTTACTATCAAAACTCCGCTATTTTTATTGCTGATAAAGGCAAATTCACGTCCATCGCCGAACTGAAGGGCAAGCGGGTCGGATTGCAGAACGGTACCACGCACCAAAAATATCTGGCTGATAAGCATAAAGAAGTGACCGTTGTGCCCTATGACAGCTACCAGAACGCGATTATCGATTTAAAAAATGGTCGTCTGGATGCGGTGTTCGGCGACACTGCCGTCATTAATCAGTGGTTGCAGGAGAACCCAGGCCTCGCCTCTGTTGGAGAGAAAATCACTGACCCGGACTATTTCGGTACCGGTATTGCCATCGCGGTGCGTAAAGGCAACAGTAAGCTGCAACAACAGTTCAATCAGGGGCTGGATAAGATGCATAAAGATGGCACTTATCAGGCTATTTATCAAAAATGGTTTAAGCAGTAAGTTCCCCTGTTATGAATGAGATGCTTTTTATAGCCAGTGCGGCGGCAACCACCCTCAGTCTGGCACTCTGCGCACTGGTCGCTGGCCTGATTCTGGCAATGCTGTTTGCCGTATGGGAGATGTCCAGTTGGCGCAGTGTGGCACTGGCCGGTACCGCGCTGGTCACAGCATTGCGTGGCCTGCCGGAAATTCTGGTGGTGCTGTTTGTCTACTACGGCTCGTCGCAACTGTTGCTGTCCCTGTCCGATGGGATTCCCCTCGGCTTCTATTTTTGGCAGACCCAGTTACAGATAGATATTGCTTCCGCCGAACTCAGCCCTTTCCTGTGTGGCGTGATCGCGTTAGCGCTACTCTACTCCGCTTATGCTTCCCAGACCCTGCGCGGGGCCCTGAAAGCGGTTCCTTATGGCCAGCGTGAGGCAGGTCTGGCATTGGGACTGTCGCGCCGGGCGATCTTCTTTCGCCTTGTGATACCCCAAATGTGGCGTCACGCTCTACCGGGCCTCGGTAATCAGTGGCTGGTGTTACTGAAAGATACTGCGCTGGTCTCCCTGATCAGTGTCAATGACCTGATGTTGCAGTCTCAGAGCATTGCCATCCGCACCCGTGAACCCTTTACCTGGTATATGATCGCCGCGTTGGTTTATCTGCTGATCACCCTGTTCAGCCAGCAAGTGCTTAAACGGCTGGAACTGCGCATCACGCGTTTTGAAAGGGAGACAGTATAATATGTGGTCCTATATGCCGGAGTTACTGAAAGGCTTACCGATCAGTCTCTCTCTTACCCTGGCCTCTCTGCTGATCGCCCTGGTGCTGTCACTGCTGTGTACTGCGGTTCTGACCTTACGTATCCCGTTTCTGACCCCGGTGATCAAAGGCTATATCACCCTGTTTACCGGCACGCCGCTGCTGGTACAGATTTTTTTGATCTACTACGGTCCGGGCCAGTTTGAATTTATTAAACAACTGCCCTGGATCTGGGAGCTGTTTTCTAATCCCTGGTTCTGCGCCATGCTGGCACTGGCATTGAACAGTACCGCTTACAGTACCCTGTTGTTTCATGGTGCCATGCGGGCCATTCCTGCAGGCCAGTGGCAATCCTGTGATGCCCTCGGGCTCTCACCTTCTCAGACCCTGCGGATCATGCTGCCTTACGCCGTAAAACGCGCCCTGTCATCCTATTCCAATGAAGTGGTGTTAATTTTTAAAAGTACTTCACTGGCCTACACCATCACACTGATGGATGTGATGGGCCATGCCAAATATCTGTATGGCAACGAATATAATGTGATGGCTTTTGTGGCGGCAGGTCTGATCTATCTGGCAGTCAATGCGTTGCTGACCCTGATGATGCGTCTTTTAGAAAAACGCGCCCTGTTATTTGAGCAGCGTTAAAACTCGCAGATGATAATAATTAATAAGGAGTTGTTAATGAAAAGAAAAGTTGTGGTACTGCTGTTAGCGGGTATGGTTCTCAATGCCGCTGCGGCGGAGAAGATCCGCTTCGCCTCTTCTCCCACCAATCCGCCTTTTGAGTCCCTCGATGAAAATAATCAGTTTGTGGGATTTGATATCGATGTGGCCCAAGCCCTGTGCAAAGAGATGCAAGCGGAGTGTACGTTTCATAAACAGCCCTTCGATAGTCTGATTACCGCGTTGAAATTTCGCCGTTACGATGCGGTGATTGCCGGTATGGATATCACTGCCGAGCGCAGCAAGCAAGTAGCTTTTAGCGACCCTTACTACAGTAATGAGGCGATACTGATCGCCCGGAAAGGCAAATACAGTGAGGTGAACGCACTCAATGGCAAACGCGTCGGTATGGAGAATGGCACCACCCATCAGCGCTATTTGCAGGCACGCTATCCGCAGATCAACGTTATCGCTTATGACAGCTACCAGAACGCACTGATTGACCTGCTAAATGGCCGTCTGGATGCGGTTTTTGGTGATACAGCGTTGGTGAATGTGTGGTTAAAGGAGCATAACACACTGGCAACAGTGGGCAAAGCAGTGACCGATCCCGCTTATTTCGGTAACGGGTTGGGTATTGCGGTCAATGCCAATAATCTTGCCTTACGCGATAAGTTTAATAGTGCGCTGGCGAAGATAAAAACCAATGGCACTTACCAGCAGATTTTTGATAAGTGGTTTGCGGAGTAACAGTCCCTCTCCCGGCCCTGACGGGCCACCCTCTCCCACAAGTGGGAGAGGGGAATAAAATCAATGAATTAAGTGATGTACCGAAGAAGCAGGTGCAAAAACCTCTTCTTCATTCTCGAAACTCTCTTCACTTACCTCAGTTTCGCTGATAACACCGCCACTCACGGTGACATCCATCATCATCAGCACCAGTTGCTCCTCGGCATTACGCATAAAGTGCTCAAACTGCCCCATGGTGAGACCCGGGCCAATACTTAAGCTTTGGCACAGCACCAGTTTAGGCATATTGTCATCCTGAATATCCAGTAACGCTTTGGCGGTCAGTGAAGTGGCATTTAAACGGCTCAGGTCGCTTACCAGACTGAGTACGGAAGTGGGGCGAATCTCTGCCACTGAAGTGATCAACAACACATTGTCCGTCACTGTCATTTTTGTATCGAAAATCCCCTGGTAATCCTGAATCTCTGGCAAATGCAGTGCATCACAGGAATCACACTCGTAAAAGGTGATCCCTATATCAGTCAGCCATTGACGCAGAACAGAGATATCAGGAGTCACTATGCGGTTCATAATATTTATCACCTTAACTGAAAACCAGAGCCTATTTTACGTATCCAAGCCCGGTACTGCTATCGATTAAACACCTGAAAGGGGCGTTTAAACACCAGAGAATGGCAGGAAAAACCCTTTTCCTCTCTTTTCTCACCTTCATCGCTTCTTTGATTAAAATAATCAGAGCTTATTATCTTTTTTGTCCTGAGCCGGTTGCTGCGGGTCATTTTTTAACACCAGCCGGTTCAATGCATTAGCGCCTCTGGCCAGCAAAAGCAGTGCCGCAGGCAACAGCAGTGCGACCCCAACTAATAGCATGATTTTTATACTTAATACCGAAGTCAGCTCCGGGGACAATAGCCAGTAGCCTTTGATCTCTCCATAGCATGCGCTCAATAATGCAATACCCGCCAGTTCCGCAGCGATGCACCAACGAGGTAGCCGTACGCCAGTGCGCACCCTCTTTTGCATAATAAATATCCTGTTGATATTTTTTGTATTTAAACTCACCACCACTCGAAAACCTTTGCCTGTCTGCAATAGTATCGATTTGATCAAGAGGTGTTATTTATCACAACAATTAGGGTTTTTTACTTTTTTTCACGCATCAGAACGGGCATACTCAGTGCCAATTTGACTATCCCGTCTATCCATTAAGGAGTTCCTGATGCATACCGTTATCTTTGGTCGTCCCGGCTGCCCCTATTGTGTTCGCGCTAAAGAACTGGCAGAGAAGCTCTCCCATGAGCGCAACGACTTTACTTACAATTATGTCGATATACACGCAGAAGGTATCACCAAAGCCGATCTGGAAAAAACAGTAGGTAAACCTGTGGAAACCGTGCCGCAAATTTTTATTGATGAGAAACATATTGGTGGATGTACCGAGTTCGAAGCGTATGCTAAAGAACATCTGAATCTGTATCAAGCATAAAATAGTGCAGGGCTGTTTCAGGCAGCCCTACTGCTGCGCCTTCTGCTCTACTTTTGCCCGCTCACGAACAAAGTAAACAAAAAGCCATACGGCTGCACCAAACATACACCAGAATACGGCACTGGCGACATAGGCCATATCATGCCACAAATCCTTCTGGTTAGAAATAAAAAATCGCTGATAAAGTAAACAGACTGCAGCGGCAATCACGGCGCTGGCCAGAGTCGACAGCATCCGGTAGCCTTTTGCCATATGAATGCTGATAATTCCGGGTACAATAAACAGTAACAAACCATACTCACCCCGAGTCCCGGAGGCATGGAGCAGAGACGGTGTCACCTTTTGTACCACATATAACAGACAAAACAGCGCGCAACAGAGCGCCATACTGCAACTACGACAATAATTTATCATGACATCCCCTCCTACTCCCTCATCAAGGATGAATCCCCCATCTTCATTATTTTTATTAGAGATTAGACAGGTATCCGAAATACTTTGGTATAGATCCAATCCTGGATACAATAGATTCCAGGCTGTGACTCTAACTGCTATAGCCGTTGATGGCAAGTCTTTCAGTGTAAACAATAAGTTACGCGAAATGAATATAGATATTGTTGATTTGTTAGAACATAATGAGTTCCTTCTGCTGTTTGTGGTTCTGGGTGGCGGGTTATGCCTCGGCAAGCTGCGTATCGGCTCGATCCCTTTAGGGAGTTCCATCGGTGTGTTGCTGGTCGCTCTGCTGATGGGACACTGGCACTACACTATTGACTCCAACGCCTTAAGCCTCGGTTTTATGCTGTTTATTTTTTGTGTCGGTATCGAGGCTGGACCTAATTTCTTCTCTATCTTTATGCGCGATGGCAAGCAGCACCTGTTACTGGCGCTGCTGATGGTCAGTAGCGGTCTGCTTATCGCTATACTGCTCGGTTACCTGTTTCAGTGGGATATTGGGATGAGCGCCGGTATGCTGGCGGGCTCAATGACCTCCACCCCGGTTCTGGTGGGTGCCGGAGGTGCGCTTAATCAACTGCTCTCCTCAGATAACGGTCTGTTATATCAAACCAAAGAACACCTGAGTCTGGGCTATGCCTTAACCTATCTGGTGGGTCTGGTGAGCCTGATCATCGCTGCGCGCTATTTGCCCCGTCTGCAACATCAGGACCTCTCCTCCTGCGCCCAGCAAATTGTGCGCGAACGGGGGCTGGATAAAGAGCAGCGCCGCCGGGTCTATCTGCCCGTGATCCGCGCCTATCGCGTAGGGCCTGAGCTGGTCGCCTGGGCGGATGGCAAAAATCTGCGTGAGCTTGGCCTGTACCGACGAACCGGCTGTTATATTGAAAATCTGCGGCGCCACGGCATTCTGGCGGCACCAGACAGCGAAGTGGTTCTGCAGGAGGGCGATGAAATCGCCCTGGTGGGCTATCCGGAAGATCATGCCCGACTGGATGCCAACTTTCGTGAAGGAAAAGAGGTTTTTGACCGGGATCTGCTCAATATGCGCATTGTCACCGAGGAGATCGTGGTTAAAAACCACAATGTGGTGGGCAAGTTGCTGGGGGAGCTCAATCTCACCGAGCAGGGCTGTTTTTTGAACCGCATTATCCGCAGCCAGATCGAAATGCCCGTGGATGATAATATCGTACTTAATAAAGGGGATATTCTCCAGGTCAGCGGTGATGTGCGTCGCATCAGGCGCCTGGCGGATCGCCTTGGCTTTATCGCCATCCACAGCCAGTTGACGGATCTGCTTGCCTTTTGCTCTTTCTTCGTTATCGGCCTGCTGTTTGGTCTGATTTCCTTTCAGATTGGACGCTTCTCCATTGGTATCGGGGCCGCTGCCGGGCTACTGTGCTCGGGGGTTTTACTGGGCTTTCTGCGTGCCAATCACCCTACGTTTGGCTATATCCCCCAGGGAGCCCTCAATATGATCAAAGAGGTTGGCCTGCTGATCTTTATGGCTGGCGTGGGTTTAAGTGCCGGAGGTAAGATCCCCGAAAATATGGGCTCTCTCGGAATTCAGGTCATTCTGGGCGGGATTGCCGTCAGCCTGATTCCGGTGATGCTCTGTTACCTGTTTGGTGCCTATGTCCTGCGCATGAATCGCGCCCTGCTGCTCGGCGCCATTATGGGCGCGCGAACCTGTGCCCCAGCGCTGGATCTGATCACCAGCGCGGCCAGGAGCAATATCCCGGCCCTCGGTTATGCCGGGACTTATGCTATTGCTAATGTGCTGCTGACCCTGGCGGGCTCGTTGATCGTCATTATCTGGTCGGCTCTCGGCGGGTGATTATTATTTAAAACTTCTTTTTTCAATCAGATATGATTTTTTTCTCTCAGGAATGAACCATCAGGAATTATATCTGTCTGAATTAGGGAGAAGGTTTTTTCATATGTTACCCTCTTTGATTGAAGTTTTATTACGGCGGTTCATCCATAACCCTATTGATGAACCGCCTTTTTTATTTGCTTGATTTCGCCCCAAGGGCAGGGTACATTTCGCTTCACAGCAAAGTGGATCGCTCGCTCTCTGTGCACGGACAGCACCCAGCGTTAAGTCGCCCAATTCCCACGATCCACTTTGCCCCTGGCTAATCCCGCTCAGCCTGGGTAAAATCCTTCACCCCCATTTAGCAGACAAGTTATTATCATGCAGCAAGCAAAAATCGGCTTTGTATCTTTAGGATGCCCCAAAAATCTGG
>JBOFSC010000604.1:0-3208 GCA_051651345.1 Enterobacteriaceae bacterium | reverse complement strand
CCAAATCGAAGATCAGCTTCTGTTTGATCTCCTGTTCCCACGGATAAACCCCGATGGTGGTAATTGCGCTAAGTTGTTCTATAAATATGATATCCATCAAATGAGTCTCTCTTTTTTATTCGGGTAATACCACTTTGTATAAAATATGCGTATTATCCACAAGAATGAGTGAAAAACGACATTAACTGAACGGTATCTTACAATGATGAGTGTTACCGCGTCTGGCATGATTATTTTGGCCTATCTCTGGGGTTCGATTTCCAGCGCTGTGCTGGTCTGCCGCATGATGGGTCTGCCCGATCCCAGGGAGCAGGGTTCCGGTAATCCCGGTGCCACTAATGTGCTGCGTATCGGCAACAAAAGTGCGGCAGTGATGGTGCTGATCTTCGATATGCTTAAAGGCATGTTGCCGGTGTGGGGTGCCTACTGGTTGCATTTTTCACCTCTGATCCTGGGTTTTACTGGCATCGCCGCCTGTCTGGGGCATATCTATCCCCTCTTCTTCCATTTTCGCGGCGGTAAAGGGGTCGCCACTGCATTTGGGGCCATCGCGCCTATTGGCTGGGATCTCACCGGACTGATGCTCGGCAGTTGGCTGCTCACTGTATTGCTCAGTGGTTACTCCTCTTTGGGGGCCATTGTTTGCGCCCTGGTTGCCCCGTTCTATGTCTGGTGGTTTAAGCCTCAGTTTACCTTCCCGGTGGCCATGCTCTCTTGCCTGATTCTGATGCGCCACCACGATAATATTCAGCGTCTGTGGCGTGGCCAGGAAAATCGCATCTGGCCCAGGAAAAAGCGCGTTAAAAACTCTCGGGCTAAATAGCGGTTCATGATGGTGCATCACTTTAGCTCAGGAGCAGTGATTGCCTCTAACTCCACCAATGGCCAGCGGGGTCTTACCATGACCCGTAAATCCTGGCTGGAACCGCCCTGCAGACGCAGTAAACCGGCATACGCAATCATCGCACCATTGTCAGTGCAAAACTCAGGGCGGGCATAAAATAGTTGTGACTGGCGCTTATCCACCATCTCCTGTAGTGCCTGGCGCAAGCGCTGATTGGCGCTGACGCCCCCGGCGATCACCAAGCGGTTGAACCCTGTCTTCTCCAGCGCCCGGCGACACTTGATCGCCAGCGTATCTACCACTGCCTCCTCAAAGGCCAGAGCAATATCCGCCCGCGTCTGCTGATCCGGCATGCTGTCACTATGGCTGTTAGCATGAATCGTGTTGGCCGCAAAGGTCTTCAGGCCGGAAAAACTGAAATCCAGGCCTGGTCTGTCCACCATGGGGCGGGGAAAATGGAAGCGTCCCGGCTCTCCCTGACGCGCCAGTTGGGACAATAACGCGCCTCCGGGATAGTCGATACCGAGCAGTTTGGCCGTTTTATCAAAAGCCTCACCGGCAGCATCATCCACAGACTCTCCCAGTAACTGATAGTGGCCCACTCCGGTCACACTCACCAGTTGGGTATGTCCCCCGGAAACTAACAGCGCCACAAAGGGAAATTCCGGTGGATTCTCCTCCAGCATCGGTGCCAACAGGTGTCCTTCCATATGATGCACCGCCACCGCCGGGACCTGCCAGGCAAACGCCAGCGCACGCCCAATGGTGGCCCCTACCAGTAACGCACCGATCAGCCCCGGGCCTGCAGTATAGGCGACAGCATCGATCTCACCACGGCTCAATCCCGCCTGCTTTAAGGCCGCCTGAATCAGGGGAACGGTTTTGCGCACATGGTCGCGCGATGCCAGCTCTGGCACCACACCGCCATAGTCCGCATGTAATTTAACCTGACTATACAGTTGGTTAGCAATTAACCCCTGCTCCTGATCATAGATGGCAACCCCCGTTTCATCACACGAGGTTTCGATGCCCAATACACGCCTAACCACTCCAGCCACCCATCTGATTACCCGAAAAAAATAGCGCTCAAGTATAACAGACCTTTACAACAGGCGTCGATTCGCAGTAGAATTCTGCACCATTTTGTTTTGTATCGCTGGTGACTAACCCAGCAAAAACCGATTATTTTGAGGTGAGAGGCACATGCCGGTAATTAAAGTACGTGAAAACGAGCCCTTCGACGTTGCACTGCGCCGTTTCAAGCGCTCTTGTGAGAAGGCAGGAATCCTGGCTGAAGTCCGTCGTCGTGAGTTCTATGAGAAGCCCACGACTGAGCGCAAGCGCGCTAAAGCATCTGCTGTTAAGCGCCATGCTAAAAAGCTGGCTCGTGAAAACGCACGCCGCACCCGTCTGTATTAATTTCCCGGGAGGGAAGGCCCTCACCAGCAGAAGTTAAGCCGCAGACTTTGATGTTTTGAAGTTGATAAATAAGGCCGTGCACCCCAGGGTGCGCGGCTTGACTTCGTTTATAGGCAACCGATTGCAAAGTTTATGGCTGGACGAATACCACGTAGTTTTATCAATGAGTTACTTGCTCGCATCGATATTATTGACCTGATCGATAGCCGCACTAAACTCAAAAAACAGGGGAAAAACTATGTTGCCTGCTGTCCCTTCCATAATGAAAAAACGCCCTCATTTACGGTAAACGGGGATAAGCAGTTTTATCACTGCTTTGGCTGTGGGGCCCACGGTAACAGCCTCGACTTTTTAATAAATTACGACCGCCTTGAGTTTGTCGAAGCGGTAGAGGAGCTGGCGGCGATGCAGGGACTGGAGATCCCCTATGAAAGCGGCAAAGGAAGCAGTGCTATCGAACGCCACCAGCGGCAGAGCAGTTACCAGCTACTGGAGAGTGTGCAGGCTTTTTATCAACAGGCACTGCAACATCCGGCAGCAAGTCAGGCCCGTCATTATCTGTTACAACAACGGGGCCTCAGTGAAGAGGTTATCGGGCGCTTTGCCATCGGTTTTGCGCCACCGGGCTGGCAGAATGTGCTGGATCGCTTTGGTAAAACCGGTGAGCAGCAGGCGTTGCTACAGGATGTGGGGATGCTGGTCACTAACGAGGGGCGGCGCTATGATCGTTTTCGTGAGCGTATCATGTTCCCCATTCGGGATCGGCGCGGGCGGGTGATCGCCTTTGGTGGCCGCGCACTGGGCAATGGCTTACCCAAGTACCTTAATTCACCTGAAACCACGGTTTTCCATAAGGGCCGACAGCTCTATGGACTGTATGAAGCCCTGGCCAGGCAGGCCGAACCAGAAAAAATATTGCTGGTGGAGGGCTATATGGATGTGGTT
>JBOFSC010000603.1:0-4358 GCA_051651345.1 Enterobacteriaceae bacterium | reverse complement strand
CATGATTTTAAATGGAAAGTGGCTTTAATCTCCGGGGGCTTCACTTATTTTGCCGACCATCTTGGCGAACTGCTGCAACTGGACGCCGTCGAAGCCAACCAACTGGAACTCTCTGGCGGGCATTTAACCGGCAAAGTGCTGGAGCCCATCGTGGATGCGCACTATAAAGCGCAGTGGTTGCGAACTCTGGCGGAGAGCCTTGAGATCCCCCTGCAACAAACGGTGGCCATCGGCGATGGTGCCAACGATCTGGAGATGCTGCGCACGGCAGGCTTGGGTATTGCTTACCATGCCAAACCCAAAGTGGTAGCGCAGGCCAAAGTGGCGATTCGTCATGCGGATCTGCTGGGCGTCCTGTGTATTCTCTCCAGCCAGTTGCAACATGAGGAAAAGTAACCGCTTGCCCGGATAGAGGAGCCCATGGCCAAACCCGCAAAAAGAGCTTTTGTCTGTAACGAGTGTGGTGCGGATTACCCGCGCTGGCAGGGACAGTGCAGTGCCTGCCAGGCCTGGAACAGCATCACCGAAGTCAGGCTGGCCCCCGCCGCGAATGCCCGCTCCGACCGTTTTGCTGGTTATGCCGGTGAGAAAGGTGGCAGCAGTCAGGTACAAAAACTGGCTGATATCAGCCTGGCCGAATTACCGCGCTTCTCCGCCGGATTCCGCGAGTTGGACCGGGTGCTGGGGGGCGGTGTGGTGCCCGGCAGCGCGATTCTGATCGGCGGCCATCCCGGAGCCGGTAAAAGCACCCTGTTGCTGCAAACCATGTGCCTTCTTGCCCGTGAAATGAAAGCGCTCTATGTTACCGGAGAAGAGTCCCTGCAACAGGTGGCTATGCGTGCCCATCGCCTCAATCTGCCCACAGACCAACTGCTGATGCTGTCAGAAACCAGTGTGGAGCAGATCTGCCTGATAGCGGAGCAGCAGCAACCCCAGATTATGGTGATCGACTCCATTCAGGTGATGCATCTGGCGGATATTCAATCCTCCCCCGGCAGCGTGCCCCAGGTGAGGGAGACGGCTGCGTATTTAACCCGTTATGCCAAAACCCGTGGTGTCGCCATTATTATGGTGGGCCATGTGACCAAAGATGGCTCTCTGGCGGGTCCTAAAGTGCTGGAACACTGCATCGACTGCTCGATTATGCTGGAGGGAGAGGCGGATTCCCGCTACCGCACGATGCGCAGCCACAAAAACCGTTTTGGCGCAGTCAATGAACTGGGGGTCTTTGCCATGACGGAGCAGGGATTGCGCGAAGTCAGCAACCCCTCTGCGATTTTCCTTAGCCGTGGCGAGGAGATCACCCCGGGCAGTTCAGTGATGGTGATCTGGGAAGGGACCCGTCCTCTGCTGGTGGAGATTCAGGCGTTGGTGGATCACTGTATGAGTGGCTATCCAAGGCGCGTCTCCGTGGGCCTGGATCAAAACCGCCTCTCTATTCTGCTGGCGGTACTGCATCGCCACGGCGGCTTACAGATGGCGGATCAGGATGTGTTTGTCAACGTGGTGGGGGGCGTCAAGGTGGCTGAAACCAGTGCCGATCTGGCCCTGCTACTGGCGCTGGTCTCCAGTCTGCGTGATCGGCCCTTGCCCCGGGATCTGGTGGTATTTGGCGAAGTGGGTCTGGCCGGAGAGATCCGCCCGGTACCCAGCGGCCAGGAGCGCCTGTCCGAAGCTGGCAAACACGGTTTTCGCCGCGCCATCGTCCCCTATGCCAACCAGCCGAAAAAGCCCATAGAAGGGATGCAGGTGTTTGGCGTCAAAAAGATTATCGATGCTCTGCAATTGTTGGATGATTTGTAAAAAAGCCAACCCCATGACGCAGAAAATAGCTTGACCACTTAAGAAAGGATGATTTATCTTCTTAATTACATAATAAGCAGTGCAATTTTTTGAACGATTATTGCAACAAAGGAGTGTTTATGTTTTCCGTTCTGCCCGGCGGATTATACCTGCTTGAACATAATAACCTGCCACCAGAAAATTACGAAAGGATCATACCTCCTTCTTACGCCTGGAGGCAGATTTGTAACGAGTACCGTTTTGAATATGCGGGCTTTAATTCCTCCTCTTTTCGCATGTCCCGACTCTCCTTCTACAATCGCTCCGGAGATGAAGATACAGCAGCCAAAGCGCGTTTTGAGCGAATGCTCCACTGCGGAGAGATTGTCAAAATCTCTGACAGCGTTGGCTCTCTGTTTTACATTAACGATGAAGGGAAATTGATCTGCACCAGCCCATCCGCCTTTCAATTTCATAGCGCTGACAACATTATCCGCGCCTATAACCGCGCTGTTTCTCGCCATGACTACAGCCATAGCGGAGGAAAACCACGCCCCACAAGGTTGCCCCACACCGGCTTCCATTCCCCTGTCAAAGAGACACAACCTGCCCTGTCCTCGGCAGGTGCGTCAACAACACCAGGAGTGGTCTCCCTCAAAAGCCTGGCGGATAAGCTGGCGCTGGCCGGAAATCAGCCTGCGGCTCCGCCCGGTAAAATACCAGGATTGTCACAACTGTCGCAGATGGCCTGCCGCTGTAATGCCCTGGGAGGTGCCCCTTCAGCCCTGGGGATGATGCGCCAGCCGGTGGAAATCATGAGCGGGCAGAAGTTTCTCAATGGCAGCGATGAGCTGGACTTTGTGGCTGGCGGAGCACTGCCTCTTTTCTGGCAGCGCAGCTATATCAGCAGTAATAAAGCGTCAGGGGTTCTGGGTCGTGGCTGGAATCTGTTCCAGGATAGCTTTTTACAACGTCACATCACGGGAGCGGTGTGGCGCGCTCCTGATGGTGAGGTGATACCGGTTCTGTTTCCTGATAAGGGTAAACGCCATTTTCTCTCTGCCCGCCAGTGCTGGCTGCATCACACTCAGGATGACCGCTGGCAAATCGAACTGCCAGACGGACGGATTTATGCCTACGGCAGCCTGGAGGAAAAACAGCCCTCTCTCCTGAGCCGTATCACTGACCGCTCAGGACAGTGGATGCAGTTTCACTATGACGGCAGGCTGATGGTGCGTATCACGGACAGTACAGGTTCAGATATTCGCTGCAGTTACATCAGGCTGGATACCGGCCCCCTCCGGCTGCGGGAAGTCTGGCAGCACTTTGGTCCTGATGATGCGGTGCGGCGTTGTCGCTACCACTATAACGACGACGGGTACCTGACTGAGGTCAGACACCATGACGACACTCTGGTCAGACAGTTTGGCTGGACCGAAGCCGGGCTGATGGCCTGGCATAAAGATGCACGGGGATTACGCTCGGATTACCGCTGGGAGTTTGACCGTAAGATACTGCTGTGGCAGGTGGTGGAGCAGAAAAGCAGCACAGGGGCCGGGTATAAGCTCAGCTATGATATGAAAAACCATACCCGCACGGCCCACTGGCATGACGGTACTGAGACCTTCTGGCAGCTTAATGACCGGTTTCAGGTGCTTTCCTGCACAGACCGCAGCGGCATGAACCATACCATTGACTGGGACAAGCAGGGTCTGCCCTGTGGCTGGCGGCGTGGTAATCAGCCGGAGCGCACCAGCGAGTGGGATGACCTGGGCAACCTGCTGAGTATGACGGACGGCAATGGTCACAAAACCCGCTGGCAGTACAGCAGCCAGGGTAATCAGTTGCTGGCGGTCATCCTGGCGGACGGAAGCCGGACCGATTACAGCTATGACCGCCAGGGACGTCTGATTCAGATAACTGACCCGATGGAGCAGCACACCTGCTATCACTATGCCGATGAAAAGAGTTATTTACCCGCTGAAATCACGGATGCGGCCGGTAACCGCACGAAGTTTACCTGGAATACACAGGGCCAACTGCTGGAAAGAACCGACTGTTCAGGTCAGATAACCCGTTGGGAATACAATCAACGGGGGCAACTCAAAGCAGTTACCAACCCCCTGGATGAAAGTATCTGCTATCGCTATAACGCACAGGGTCTGCCGGAGCGTATCGACTACCCGGATTGTTCAAAAGAGTATCTTATCTGGGATGCTGCGGGTCAGTTATTAAGCCTGCAGCAGGACGACCAGCCCGCCCGTGAGTGGCACTATAATGCTCTGGGCCTGGTGGTCAGGGAAACCGATCGCCTGCAACGCCAGACTCGCTTCCACTACTGCCCGGAAGGCAATCTGACCGCACTCGACACCCCCGGTCAGGGCCGTTATCTCTTTACCCGTGATGCTGTGGGACGGCTTACGCAGGAGCAGCGTCCGGACGGAACATCGCTGCATTATTGCTATGACCGGACAGGAGTGCTGAAAGAGAGCTGGCAGCAGGGCCCGGAGGGAGAAGTGAACCGGTATCACTACCGTTATGATGCCGGAGGCAATCTGCTGGAGCGCACCACAGGC
>JBOFSC010000602.1:0-3767 GCA_051651345.1 Enterobacteriaceae bacterium | reverse complement strand
ATCAATAATGATGCCTGTGGTCAGGGCTCTATGGTGTATGGCAAAACCTCCGACCATGTGCGGCAATTGCGGGTGGTGACGGTGGCAGGGGAGCAACTGGATGTAGAGGCTATGCCGGTAGCCGCAGCGGAAACCCTCGCCCGACAAGAGGATGCACAAGGGCAGATCTATCGCAGCGTATTACAGCGCTGCCGTGAGAAGCGCCAGAAGATTCTCGACGCCTTCCCGCCGTTAAACCGCTTTCTGACCGGTTATGATCTGCGCCATGTGTTCAGCGACGATATGCAGACTTTCGATCTGACCCGCATTTTATGTGGCTCCGAGGGAACCCTGGCCTTTATCACTGAGGCGACAGTCAATATCACGCCGCTGCCCAAAGAGCGCTGTCTGGTCAATATCAAATATGATTCATTCGACTCTGCGCTGCGTAATGCGCCATTAATGGTGCAGGCGCAAGCTATTTCGGTGGAGACTGTGGACTCCAGAGTGCTGGATCTGGCGCGGCAGGATATTGTCTGGCACAGCATTCGTGAACTGATCACTGATGTCCCTGGCCAGGAGATGCAGGGGATTAATATTGTTGAATTTGCCGCTGATGACCCCGAACTGATCACGGCATCGGTGACCCGGCTGACACAACAGCTGGAGCAACTGATCACCAGCAGACAGGCCGGTGTGATCGGTTACCAGGTTTGCCGCGATCCAGCGGGTATTGAGCAAATTTATGCCATGCGCAAGAAAGCGGTTGGCCTGCTGGGTAACAGCCCCGGCAGGGCCAGACCGATTCCCTTTGTAGAAGATTGCTGCGTACCGCCGGAGAATCTGGCCGATTTTATTATGGAGTTTCGCGCGCTGCTGGATAGCTATCAGGTGAGCTACGGCATGTTTGGTCATGTGGATGTGGGGGTATTGCATGTGCGCCCGGCGCTGGATATGTGCGATCCGCCTCAGGAGCAGGTACTACAGCAGATTTCCGATGGCGTAGTGGCGCTGACCCAAAAATATGGCGGTCTGTTATGGGGGGAACACGGTAAAGGTTTTCGCTCACAATATGTGCCCGACTATTTTGGTGCCGAGCTCTATGGGGAATTGCGCCAGATTAAGCGGGCTTTCGATCCCCACAACCGACTCAATCCGGGTAAAATCTGTACCCCCACAGGGATAGAGTCCCCCTTGCTGACCATCGATGCCCGCAAACGCGGCACCTTCGACAGACAAATCCCCCTGGCCGTGCGTGACGCATTTACCAAGGCGCTGGAGTGTAATGGCAATGGCCTGTGCTTTAATTATGAGCCTCACAGCCCCATGTGCCCCTCGATGAAGGTGAGCAACCATCGGATACACTCCCCTAAAGGGAGGGCGACGCTGCTGCGTGAGTGGTTACGTCTGCTGGAAGCCCGGGGGATCAATCCCCTGCAACTGGAGCAGCAATTGTCGCAACAAAAGTTTTCCTGGCAGGCGCTACTCAGGCAAATTAAAGCGCGCTGGTCGCCGGAGAATAAAGGGTTTGATTTCTCCCATGAGGTGATGACCGCAATGTCGGGCTGCCTGGCCTGTAAAGCCTGCGCTACCCAGTGCCCGGTTAAAGTGGATGTGCCACAGTTTCGGGCCCGTTTTCTGCAACTGTACCACAGCCGTTATCCGAGACCGGTGCGCGACTATCTGGTTGCCAATATCGAGCGCATTACCCCGCTACTCTCCAGAGCCCCGGCAGTAAGCAACTTTATCCTGCGTCAGCCCCTGGTGCGTAAAGTTACTGAAAAAAGCCTGAAGATGGTGAATTTGCCACAATTGTCACAGCCCACACTGCGAAAGGCGCTGGCGGGTAGCGCAGCGGTGACCACCACGCTGCGGCATTTGCAAAATATGACCCCAGAGCAACGTCAACGCCATGTTCTGATCGTTCAGGACCCATTTACCTCCTGCTACGATGCCGGGGTTGTGGCGGATTTTGTACGCCTGCTGGAGAAACTGGGCTATAGCGGAGTATTGTTGCCGCTATATACCAATGGTAAGGCGCAGCATATCAAAGGATTTTTGCCACAGTTTGCCGCTACGGCACGACACACGGCGGAGTATCTTACTCAAGTAGCCCGCCTGCAGATCCCCATGGTGGGGGTGGACCCGGCACTGGTTCTCTGTTACCGCGATGAGTATCGGGACATCCTGGGGGAGGAGCGGGGTGAGTTTTCCGTGTTGCTGGTACATGAATGGCTCCGGCAACAGTTACCCACCTTAGCCCGAGGTGTGACTCAGCCGGAGCCTTGGTATCTGCTGGAACACTGTACGGAAAGTACCAAACTGCCTGGCAGTGCCCGCCAGTGGCAGACGATTTTCGCCCACTTCGGCGCGCAGCTTAGCAATATCAATGTGGGTTGTTGCGGTATGGCAGGCGTCTATGGGCATGAGGCGGAGCACAGTGAAACCTCCGCCCAGATTTATCAATTATCCTGGCAAAAACGGCTGCATACCTTGCCGGCACAGCGCTGTCTTGCGACGGGTTTCTCCTGTCGTAGCCAGGTGAAACGCCTTGAAGGGCACCATTTACGTCATCCATTACAGGCATTACTGGAGATAATCACATGATTTGGCAACGGCAGATAAGTTTGGAACAGTTAAATGAGAATAGCCATGACACTATTTCTGAGCAACTGGGTATCGAGTTTACCACCCTGGGGAGCGATTACCTGATTGCAGAAATGCCGGTGGATCATCGTACCCGCCAGCGTTTCGGTCTGCTACATGGTGGAGCCTCGGTTGTGCTGGCAGAAACATTAGGTTCCGTGGCTGGTTATTTGTGTAGTGAACCAGGGGAGCAGGTGGTAGGTATTGAGGTGAATGCAAATCATTTACATGCTGTGCGTCAGGGCAAAGTGCGGGGTGAGTGCCGTGCGCTGTTTTTGGGTGGACGCCAGCAGGTATGGCAAATTATGATCTATGATCAACAAGAGCGTCTGTGTTGCGTCTCCAGGCTGACAACATTGCGCCTGAGGGAGCCCCTTAAAAAAAGCGGATAAAGAGAGATGGCATATTATGGCATTTATTGAAGGTCAACATTTGCTGGTCGCTGATGCGGTGCATGCATTGCAACTCGATGGTCAGGGTAGTGCACCCCCCCTGAGCGCGCAGAGCAAAGTTACGGCGGATCAACCGGCATGGTTACATCTCGATTATCAGTTGCCTGAGAGTGCCAGTTGGCTTAAAACTTCCCCTCTGATACCGGATCTGGTACGAGATACCCTGACAGGTGAGTGTCGGCGTCCACGGGTCAGCCGTGTCGGCGAGGGGATTTTGCTGACACTGCGTAATATCAACCTTGCCAAAGAGTGCCGTCCGGACGAACTGATTACGATCTCTGTCTATATTACCGACAGCTTAATTGTCTCCACGCAACAGAAATTTGCCTGGGGGCTGGAGGATACCCTGCAGGCCCTGCAAAAGGGGGGGGGGCCTGATAACAGCGATGACTGGCTGGTGATGGTTTGCGATACCCTGACCGATCACCTGACAGATTTTGTCGAAGATTTACACGATAGAATTATCGAACTGGAAGATAACCTGCTCGATGAACAGGTCCCGCAACGGGGTGAACTGGCCTTATTGCGTAAGCAACTGATTGTGATGCGGCGTTACCTGTCACCACAGCGGGATCTGCTGATACGTCTTAGCAGTGATCACTACTCCTGGATTGAGGCGGATAAACAACACAGTATTCGGGAGTTTGCCGACAGATTAGCCAGAGCGGTGGATGATCTCGATGCCTGTAT
>JBOFSC010000601.1:0-3867 GCA_051651345.1 Enterobacteriaceae bacterium | reverse complement strand
TATTTAATGTGGTTCAGGGGGATAAAGAGGCGGTGGATACCCTGCTGACCGATCCCAGAGTGCAGGCGGTCAGCTTTGTCGGCTCCACGCCCATTGCCCGTTATATTTACGCCACAGGTTGCGCCGCGGGCAAGCGGGTACAGGCGTTGGGCGGAGCGAAAAATCACGCTATCATCATGCCGGATGCGGATATGGATTTCACGGTCAATGCATTGCTCGGTGCCGCTTACGGCTCGGCGGGGGAGCGCTGTATGGCCCTTTCCATCGCGGTAGCGGTGGGGGATCACACCGCCGACCAACTGGTAGAAAAACTGACGCCAAAGGTGGCGGCACTGCGTATTGGCCCGGGTGTGGCTGAGGGGGCGGAAAATGAGATGGGACCGCTGATCTCGGCGCAACATCGACAGAAGGTGCTCGATTATATCGACAGCGGTGAACGTCAGGGCGCGAAATTATGCGTCGATGGTCGGGGATATCAGGTGGCGGGCCACCCGCACGGTTTCTTTGTGGGCGGTACGCTGTTTGACAATGTCACCCCCGAGATGATTATCTACCAGGAGGAGATTTTTGGCCCAGTGCTGGGGATTGTGCGTGTGCCCGATTATGCCAGTGCCGTGCGCCTGATCAATGAACATCAGTATGGCAATGGCAGTGCTATTTTTACCCGTGACGGAGATTGTGCCCGCCAGTTCAGCGAAGAGGTGCAGGCAGGCATGGTAGGCGTTAATGTGCCGATTCCGGTGCCTATGGCGTTCCACTGTTTTGGGGGCTGGAAAGCGTCGCTGTTTGGTCCGCTGCATATGCATGGCCCGGATGGTGTGCGTTTCTATACCCGAATGAAAACCGTGACCAGCCGCTGGACAGAAGGGGGGTGCGCGCAGGCCGCATTCAGTATGCCGACACTGGGATAGATAAGGTTAGGGGATCCCTCCCCTTTCCCTTATGCAGAGATGTTAGTAATAGCTATCCTGTCCTGGTTCATTTGGTATTAAATATCCATTTATTTTGCGGCTCTTCACCTTTATCTGAGCTAACTATAATAGGTTGTTCCTGTTCGCTAAGCCCGATAATTATTCTGGGATCCCCTACCAGGTTGAAATTCTGTGTTTCCTTATTATACGCCCAGTAACGAAGGGAGTGTTCCTGGCAAGGAGAGAATTCCAGCGGATAGCCAGAAGTGAATTCGTACGTATTTAAACACAAACTGCTATCTCCGCCCATATTTTTTAAATGCCCATTATCATAAAGTGTCCAGCGTTGGTTTATATCAAACTGATCACATGACGCCATTTTTATACGATAAATCCCATCATTAGTCATACATGTTTTGGTTTTTTTGTTTCTCAGTATAGATCCTGGAAGTTTGTCAGGTTCGACAGCTATCCATTGTTGTTGTGTTCCACCTTCATAAGGAGATACAATAACATCACCATTTTCCATAACCTCTATGACTTGCTGATCGTCTGATTTATTCTGTAATAACCATTGACTACTATAGATAAAGGTTGTCGGATTAGCATCGCATTCTACCATATTAACAACATTTTTGTCACCTTCACCTGTCCCTGAAGATATATTCAGACAGGAACCCGTGGCAATGTTGTGCAGATGTCCTGCCTCATCCAGAGCCCAGTATTGATTGTTATCCTGGGTGTAACATTTTTTAGCCCGTACTTTGTTATTTCTGCTAACCAGGCATATTCCATATTGAGTATTTCTGAGTAATTCACGCTCAAATGTAGCAGGTGGTTTGGGAAAAACAGATGCTGCAGTATGCCTGGTTTGTTGCAGAGCACGTACATTGTCAGCATTTTCTTCAGTTCCCATTGGGACACCTTGATAAAATTCATTTGGGCTGGAATAACTATTTATTCTCATATCACACTTATGGTCGGGACAGGCATAAGACATAATGGTTCTCCATCCACCTACCATTACATCCCCTATATGCTGAAGTGGATATCTGTATCCGTGTCCGTATGCGAATATAGAATAGCGGCTTGCATCCTCTGTATTATGGGTTAATCCCAGATTATGTCCAACTTCATGTGGAAATGTATAGTTGTATAAGCCACAATCTTTGTTGACAACATTATAACCATGTGATAAGTCTATATTTTTTATATATTCACCTAATCCACAAAGGTGATTGCTCATGGCTATTAATGTGACTATATCACTTCTGTATCTTAGCCTGTTTTTTTGTACATAATTACCGATTGGATTATCAGGAATTTCACTTCGCATATCAGCTAATAAATCATACATGGATTTACCGTTTTCAACAATATCGCTACTTATACCAGTGACTTTATATAAAATAGGAACATGGCTATTATTAACACTATCTTGCAATGTATTGGCCAGTTTGGAAACAGCAGCGGAAAATTGTTCTGCAGTCATACCTTCAGTTGCATCCCTGGTAAAAACAACCAGCACATTAATACGGCTGATATCATCACTCTTTATGTTTTTATCCAATATTGGACTGGAAACAGACACTCGTTTTGGTAACGCAACATTTAAAAGTGAAAAATTATTGGTGGGATAATATGAAGTACTGTTATCATTCTCCTCAATAGTCAAGGGGCTGTCTTCAGAGGGAAACTTACTTTCATCAATTTTAAAACTGATGATGTTGTTTTTGTCTGTAGAAGTGATACCATATAATTGACCGTTTACACGAACTTGTCCGCTTAATTGACCATCAGTTGTGACGAACAATTCAATATAGTTGGCCTGGTCAAGAGCAAAACTGCTTTTCTTCTGCAAATCTGTAAACGCATTTTTATTCTTGCTGTTTGTATCTGTGATCACGGTACCTTTCCATATATTAATACCGTTAGAATCACGGTGAAAAGAATATTTTTCACCCAATACTGATACTGCCGGACTTATTTGCAACTTTATATATTCAGAGTCTTGTGTTAAATGTCTTCCATAAGATGGAACAGTATAACTCTCCTGGACAACCCCGAGTCTTTGCAGGCTTTTGCTCTCAAAATTATCTGTTTCTTTGAATGGAATGGTTTTATTTTTTGTTCCAATAGCGGTAATGATATCAGGATTGTCTGGTGTACTAATCGCTATAGCATTTATAGAATATATGGAAGGTATTAAAAAAATAGATAACAAGCTGGTACGAAATAGTTTCATATTATAGTTTCCTCAATTAATATTTCAAGTTTTTAACTCCTGACTGCAATTTAACCTGATTGTGGATACAACAGGTTTGTATACCTGTCATACTTCAAGCTGCAGCATCGTTGGCTACACTCATTCACCCTAGTCATAATAGTTAGCTATGCTCTTGGGGATTCGTAAGCTTGCTACCTGATTGCAACCTGTAGCATTACATGGAACAGTTATAATTTTTTAGAATATAATATTAATTATTATTTAATAATAACTTTTCTATAAGGAAAATCAATTCCGATAAAGTAACAAAATGATTCAAGAAATAAATAAATTTTAACAAAAAATTCTTGGCTCAAAGCTGAAGTTGAGGCGATGCCGTCATCCTGTTTTATTCTGCTGAAACGTGTCTTATTTGATCCGCATAACAAATTCAAAACAAAAGCAAAACTATCAGTAGTATTTTTCCACGGTTTTATTATTCTAAACTTGTGAATTTTGGAAAAAATAGTTCATTTGGTTGTTGAGTTGTCCCTGGGAATGGCATTACTAATCATTGTATTAGAAGGTGTCACTGTACTCTGTATAAGCTTGAATTTTTCAAGGATAATGAAAATGAAATTTATTAACAAAACAGTACCAGGTGCCCTGAGTCTCTGTTTTCTGTTGTCTGCACAGGCCGCGAATGAAGTGATCGTCTTTAGTTCTCCCAACCTCGCTATGCCCTTTGAA
>JBOFSC010000600.1:0-14970 GCA_051651345.1 Enterobacteriaceae bacterium | reverse complement strand
TATGCTGGGTGGCCTGGTACTGGGCTTGTGCGAAAGCTTTGCTTCGGGGTATTTCTCTTCAGATTATGAAGATATGTACGCTTTTGCCCTGTTGATTCTGATACTGACCCTGAGACCTTCCGGTCTGCTGGGCAGGGCTAAGATACAGAAGGTGTAGCCATGCGTGGAGTATTACGTTCATTTTGGGTGAGCCTGTGGTTTATGGCCCTGACTTTCCCTATTGTGGTGATCAAAGTTTCCACACTGGATGGCTCCGTCAGCTGGCGCTGGGGGAATGCCTTACTGATTGGTGTGGCGATTTTCTTTCTCTCTTTTATCTGGCGCGCGCTGTTGGTCCAACGGGGGGCGCTGACGGTACAGCAGGCGGATCTTCACTGGTTGTTCCACTGGTTGGCGCAGGCCCATAATAAAGGGCGGGCTAAAGCCATAGTGACGCTGCTGCTGGGCAGTGTGCCCTTAGTGTTGGTGCTGTATGGTAACGGCATGGCAGGCTGGTTCACTGAGCTGCAAAAACTCTCTTTTTCAGCCTGGTTGACTCTGCTACTGAGCGCAGTTTCCCTGATGGCCGCCATCGGTTTTTGGCGCGACAGGCCGACACACTACGTCCGCCGTATCAGCCGCAATTTCGGCCGCTCTCCCCGGCAACATCTTATTGCCCTTGTTCTGGCCGTGGTGCTGTTATTATCCCTGCCGGGCATGATGGATATGTATCAGGTCAATGTGCTGACATCGGCGTTTATCTGGGTGATGCTCGGGTTAGGGCTGAATATTGTCGTAGGACAGGCGGGGCTGCTGGTGTTGGGTTATGCGGCGTTTTACGCCGTGTGTGCCTACTTGTATGCCGCAGGGAATCAGTTGTTCGGCAATGATGTGATTGGTTTCTGGATCTTCCTGCCCCTGGGTGGTTTGTTTGCCATGCTGGCGGGGGTACTGCTCTGTCTGCCGGTGTTACGGCTGCGTGGCGACTATCTGGCGATTGTCACCCTGGGGTTTGGCGAGATCGTTCGGGTCACCCTGGAGGGGGGCTCACTCTCTTTGCTGCCCTTGCTGGAGCTGTTGCCTGAGGGCTGGTTTAATGCCCTGCCGCAAGTGATGAAAAGCAGTGTGGATCTGGGCGGCCCTGCCGGTATTGCCAATATCCCCTATCCTGGCTTTTTTGGTGTCACCCTGAGCATGGATAACAGTATCCGCTTCGTTTATTACATTGCGTTGTTTATGATGTTTATCACCATCATCTCGGTTTCCCGTTTGCGGGACTCTCGTGTCGGCCGCTCCTGGATGGCACTGCGGGAGGATGAGATCGCCTGTGAGGCCATGGGAATCAATAAAATCACCGCCAAACTGAGCGCCTTCGTTTTGGGTGCCTGCTGGGCTGGCTTCGGTGGCGTATTATTTGCCGCCAAAACCACCTTTATTAATCCCACCAGTTTCACCTTTATGGAGTCGGTACTGATTCTTTCCGTCGTGGTGCTGGGCGGGCTGGATTCCATCAAAGGGGTGATTCTCGGTGCCTGCGTTCTGGTGTTACTGCCGGAGGATCTGCGCTTTCTCGATGAGTATCGCATGTTAATATTTGGTGCCAGCATGGTACTGATGATGGTATTCCGTCCCCAGGGGCTGATCCCCGTTAAGGAAAAACTACGCTGGCCACAGCAGCGAATGCCCGCAGTGAGTAGTGACAGTGGAGGGGCACGATGATGCAGCCAGTATTACAGGTACAAAGTATCAATAAGCGTTTTGGCGGCTTACAGGCGCTGTCTGACGTCAGTCTTCAGGTGAATCAGGGTGAGATCGTCGCCCTGATAGGGCCCAATGGGGCGGGTAAAACCACCCTGTTCAATTGTATCAGTTGTCTTTATACCCCGGATAACGGTCAGGTAACCTTGACCACACCGCAAAATCGTCCCTGGTCCCTGATGGGGCGCAAACCCCATCAGGCCACCAAACTGGGCATGGCGCGTACCTTTCAGAATATCCGTCTGTTCCCGGCGATGACCGCGCTGGAAAATGTGATGATAGCCCGCCATTGCCGCACGCGTGCCGGCGTGTTGGGGGCCCTGTTGCGGACGCCCCGGGTGCGCAGGGAGGAGCAGGATATTGAAGAGAAAAGTTATGAGCTGCTGCGCTATCTGCAACTGGACGGATTATATAACGAACAGGCGCGCAATCTGGCTTATGGTCAGCAGCGTCGCCTGGAGATCGCCCGTGCGCTGGCAACTGAGCCCTTCCTGTTGCTGCTGGATGAACCGGCGGCCGGGATGAATCCCCAGGAAACTCAGGAGTTGAAACACCTTATTTTGCAGTTACGCCAGGATTTTTCCCTGTCGGTATTGTTGATTGAACATGATATGGCCATGGTGATGTCTCTGTCAGATCGGATTTACGTGATGGAGCAGGGCCGGAATATTGCCAGTGGTTTACCCGCAGAGGTGCGTGATAATCCGGAAGTCATAAGAGCCTATCTGGGGGAAGAAGATGCTTAAGTTAAAAGGCGTGTGCAGCAGTTATGGCAAAATTCAGGCCCTGTGGGATCTGGACTTACATATCCGGGAAGGGGAGATAGTGACCCTGATCGGTGCCAATGGGGCAGGGAAGAGCACCACCCTGATGTCCATCTGTGGTGCGCAACCGGTACAGCGGGGAGAGATCTTTTTTCGCGGGCAAGCCATTACCCGCCTGTCACCGGATCGCATTATGCGTCTGGGTATCAGTCAGGTACCGGAAGGGCGCCTGATCTTTCCGGAAATGACCGTGTTGGAAAACCTGCAATTAGGAGCCTACTTACGTCGGGATCAGGCGGGGATACGCCAGGATCTGGACAAGGTCTTCGATATGTTTCCTATTCTGGAGAAACGCAAGGGGCAAAGTGGTGGCACGCTGTCCGGTGGAGAGCAACAGATGCTGGCAATGTCGCGCGCCCTGATGGCTCGGCCGCAACTTCTGTTGCTGGATGAACCGTCACTGGGGCTGGCACCGCTAATCATTCGGCAGATCTTCTCGATTATTGAGCAGGTTAATCGTGATGGAGCCACTGTGTTTTTGGTTGAGCAAAACGCTAATCAGGCGCTCAAAATTGCCCATCGCGGCTATGTGATGGAAACAGGGCGTATCACCTTACAGGATGATGCAGCCACCTTACTGGGCAATCCCGATATTCGTCGGGCCTATCTGGGGGGATAGGCTCGCAGATCCTTTCAACAACCCTCTCCTGGCCCTGACGGGCCACCCGGGATCACACTATTTACCAGAGACGGTGCGTTTGGCTGTCTTTGCGCGGATACGCTTTTTGCGATCGATAGGCTGCGCAGTGACAGGATCAAAGTAGCGACTGGGCCAGATAACCGAGGGATGGATATCCAGCGCCTCGGCGATTAACCATTCTCCCTTCGGCCACGGACGAATCAGGGCATTAGACAGCGTGGCTGAACTTAAACCCGCCTGACGGGAGACCGCCGACAAGCTGGTTCCCTTTTTGCGCAGTGCAGCAATGATATCAGCAGAGTGCCAATCCTGGAGTGTTGCAGGCATTTCGTTATTCCTTTTTGTTCAGAATAGGGGTAAGTTATTAAGAAAATGACTAACAACAACATATAACAAGGTTGTTGTAGTCGATTAATTAGATGTGTTTATATCAACATTTTTTCGTAAAAGATCAAATGATTTTATCTATCTTTGTGGCACCAGGCATAAAAGTCAATGTAACGATTGAGAAAATAATGATATGAAAAAAGAGTGGTATGCAACAACAGAGTTGACAGGGATAGGCGGATTACCATCGACTATTCAGGGAATTAATAAGCGAGCCAAGCGTGAGTCATGGAAAAGTCGCAAGCGTGCCGGGGTTCAGGGAAAGGCAATTGAATATCACATTGACAGCCTGCCAGATGCCACACGAGTGATGTTGGATATGAAGCACATGGAGGAAAGCAGCGGCAACTACACAGCGCAGGATCCCCTGGCGATCTGGGTTGCCACTTACCATCAGTTAACCCGTGATGAAAGAGAGCGTCTAATCACGCTGGTTCTCCGCCATGGGATTGATCGCCTGCTGGATTACCTTGTTCAGGAGGATTAACTGCTTCTCTGCACGGCAATATGCGCCAATCCCTCTAATGCCCTGCGATAAGGTGTATCCGCCAGTACCTGCAGTGTGCTAATGGCTTTGTCTGCCTCCTGCTCAGCACACTGACGCGTGTAGTGCAGTGAGCCACAGCGCTCCATGGTGGCGACAATGGTAGACAGCAGATGACGTCCGTTACCCTGTTCGATAGCCTGACGAATCAGTTGTGACTCTTCCCGGGTGCCGTGTTGCATGGCATGCAGCAGAGGCAGTGTGGCCTTGCCTTCGTTAAGATCGTCCCCCTGATTTTTGCCCAGTTTATCGCCATCAGAGCAGTAGTCGAGCAGATCATCAATCAACTGAAACGCGGTGCCCAGATGGCGACCATAGAGTTGCAGGGCCTGTTCCTGCTCGCTGCTGGCACCGGCAACAATGGCGGAGGCATGGGCAGCCGCTTCAAACAGACGCGCCGTTTTGCTGTAGATCACCCGGCGATACTCTTGTTCGCTGATATCGGGGTCGTTACAGTTCATTAATTGCATCACTTCCCCCTCGGCGATAACGTTGGTCGCAGCAGACATCAGTTGCAGTACTCGCATATCGTTAAGGCCGGTCATCATCTGAAAAGAACGGGTGTAGATAAAATCTCCCACCAGCACGCTGGCCGCATTGCCAAAAGCCGCATTGGCGGTGGCTTTACCCCGACGTAAAGAGGACTCATCCACCACATCATCGTGCAGTAAGGTGGCCGTATGGATAAATTCGATCAGGGCGGCGACGGTAACAGGTTGATCTCCCATGCAGTGCAGTGCCCTGGCCACCAGAATCGCGATCATCGGCCGGATACGTTTACCGCCACCACTGATGATATAGTGACCTAACTGATTGATGAGTACGACATCAGAGTTAAGCTGGGCCAGGATGGCCGTATCGACTGCCTGCATATCCTGCTCGATCAGGAGGTTAATCTGAGCTAAATTCATCATTACCTTGCCTTGCTGGTTTGGGACCGCTAAAGAGCCTTTATCGATGGCTCAGGGGGTTGATATATCAACGGCAGATTGTACTGAAAAAACGCGTCAGGGAAACAGGAGAAAGTGCTTCAGGCTTTTTTCTTGCTGATTTTGTTTGTTGGGCGTGATTCAGCGCTTGTCATTAATCACAAATTTGCGTAGAATTCGCGCCCTATTGTGAATATTTATAGTGCGCTCAGAACCTGTTAATTTATCAGAGTGCGCGGAAATGCGGAGTTTTATCATGTACGCGGTTTTCCAAAGTGGTGGCAAACAGCACCGGGTCAGCGAAGGCCAAACCATTCGCCTCGAGAAACTGGATGTTGCAACCGGTGAGGCGGTTGAATTTGATCAGGTATTAATGATCGCTAACGGTGAAGAGATTAAAGTCGGTGTACCGTTTGTCGATGGAAGTAAGGTTAAGGCGGAAGTCGTCGCTCACGGACGTGGCGAAAAGATTAGAATTATCAAGTTCCGTCGTCGTAAGCACTACCGTAAGCAGCAAGGCCATCGGCAGTGGTTTACTGAAGTCAAAATTTCCGGCATCAGCGCTTAAGAGGAGAGCAGAAGATGGCACATAAAAAAGCTGGCGGCTCTACCCGTAACGGTCGCGATTCCGAAAGTAAACGCCTGGGTGTGAAGCGCTTTGGCGGTGAAAGTGTTCTGGCGGGCAACATTATTGTTCGTCAGCGGGGCACTAAGTTTCATGCAGGTACCAATGTGGGTTGCGGTCGTGACCACACTCTGTTTGCCTTGATCGATGGCAAAGTGAAGTTTGAAATCAAAGGTCCTGAGAACCGTAGATTTATCAGCATTGTCGCTGAGTAAGATTTCCGGTATCCACCTAAACAGAGCCCCGCCTTTAAAGCGGGGCTTTGCTATTTCCGGCGGGGGCAAAAAATGAAGTTTATTGATGAGGCCACAATTCAGGTTATGGCAGGTGATGGCGGCAATGGCTGCGTCAGTTTTCGCCGTGAGAAATATATCCCTAAAGGGGGCCCGGATGGTGGCGATGGTGGCGACGGGGGCGATGTCTATCTGATCGCGGAAAATAACCTCAATACTTTGATCGATTTTCGCTTTGAGCGCACCTATCGCGCCGAGCGGGGTCAGAATGGACAAAGTAAGAACTGTACGGGCAAGCGCGGCCAGGATATTACTCTGAAAGTGCCGGTGGGCACCCGGATCACGGACAGAAGTACCGGGGAGACCCTGGGAGATCTGACTGTGCACGGACAGAGTCTGATGGTGGCGAAAGGCGGTTTTCATGGTCTGGGTAATACCCGTTTTAAATCTTCCATCAATCGTGCGCCCCGGCAGAAGACCAATGGCACCCCCGGTGAAGTGCGGGAACTGAATCTGGAGCTGTTGCTGCTGGCGGATGTCGGCATGCTGGGCCTGCCTAATGCGGGCAAATCGACCTTTATTCGCGCTGTTTCAGCGGCACAACCTAAAGTGGCTGATTACCCCTTTACTACGCTGGAGCCCTCCCTGGGCGTTGTGCGTATGGATGCCGGGCAGAGCTTTGTGGTGGCCGATATTCCGGGTTTGATTGAAGGGGCAGCAGAAGGTGCTGGTTTGGGTATTCGTTTCCTCAAACATCTGGAGCGCTGTAAAGTATTGCTGCATCTGGTCGATCTGGATCCTATCGATGGCTCAGATCCGGTGAATAACGCGCAAATTATCCTGGAGGAGTTGCACAAATACAGTGAGAAGCTGGCTGCCAAGCCACGCTGGCTGGTGTTCAATAAAATGGATCTGCTCCCCGCCGAGGAAGCGAAAGCGCGGGCTGAAACCATTGCACAACAGTTAGGCTGGCAGGAGCAATACTACCTGATCTCTGCCACCAGTAAGCAGGGTGTAACGGCACTGTGCTGGGATATCATGAAGTTCCTCAATGAACAGCCGGCTCCTGCAGAACCAGAGGCAGAAGCGGAAAAAGCGACTTTCATGTGGGATGATTACCACCGCGAGCAACTGGAACTGGCTGAAGGGGATGATGAGCCTTTTGATGATGACGACGATGATGATGATCACGATATGGAGATTATCTATCGTCCGTGATGACCCCCTCCCAACCTCCCCCTTAGCAGCATAGGTATCTCCACGGAGGGGAATTTAGGAGCTCCTCCCCCATCACAAAGACGTGTAAATACCTATGCCTTAGCAGGGGGAGGAGCTAATACCTTAATTCTGCTGATAAAGCTGTTTATACAACCGGCTCTCAAATCTTGCCAGAGGCACCCGGCGCTGATTATAGTTCTGCGGCAAAACGGAGTAACTGGCGACAAACTGCACAAAGGCGATACGTTGTCCGCTGGCAGCGGTTATAAAGCCCGCCAGATTGTAGACGCCAGCCAGACTACCGGTTTTCGCAAAGACTTTGCCATTGACCCCGGCTTCAGTGAGCCCGGCACGGTATTGTAAAGTGCCATCATGTCCCGCCAGAGGCAGCTTATCAATAAGCTGTAATTGCTGATCATGTTGAGCGATATACTGTAGTACCTGCACCATGGTAGCAGCGGGAATCAGGTTGTAGCGGGAGAGCCCTGAGCCATCCACAATCACTGAGTTACCCAGGTTGATACCTGCCTTCTGTTGCAGGATCAGGCGTACAGCTTTGGCACCTGCCCCCCAGGTACCGGGGATCTTGAATTTTTCACGGGCAATGGTACGAAACAGGGTATCCGCGATCATATTATCGGATTTTTTCAGCATGGTACGCAGTAAATCCGGCAGCGGAGCTGACTGCGTTTGCGCCAGAACCACTCCAGGCGTCGTGGGAAATTTCTGCTGCTTAAGATGGCCCGTGATTTTGATATTGGCCTGCAAGATCTCTGCTTTTAAAATAGCACCGGTATAACTGGCCCCATTCTGTACCGCGAAAGCCAGGGGCAGCGGTTCACTGCGTTTGGGCAGACAGCCACTCAGGGTATAGCGATTTAACTCACCTGGGGTCACATCCAGCTCACAAAATTCCCGCTCGCTGGAGTTAGCCGCAATGGTTCTGACTTCACTGAACACATTGACAGGATAGTAAGAGGCGGTACGCACAAAGGCCAAATCACCCACCTGCATCCCGCTAACCAGGGAGATGGAGAAACAGTTACCATCCACGATAGCAGCGGCGGGGGGAGCGCTAAAACATTGAGTCATATCATTCCATGGCCAACCCGGGCCCCGGTCGTGTCCGGCAAACGCAGAGGTATCGATGATCAGATCCCCCTGAATCTGGGTTATGCCTTGCTGCTTTAGCGCCTGTACCATGGCGCGTAACTGTTGGCGTTTCAGGGTGGGATCGCCACTAAAGCGGGCGATCAGGTCGCCCTGCAGAACGCCATTCTGCAATTTGCCATGGCTTTCCAGCGTCGTGGTAAAACGATATTCAGGGCCCAGTTGCAGCATGGCGGCCAGGGCAGTGATCACTTTCAGGGTGCTGGCGGGGGACATCATCTGCCCGCCGCGATAATCGATAATCGTCGTTTTTGCCGCTGTAACTTTTTGCGCTATAAACGTAACATTGGTACCATCAGGTAAATACTGCAGATAGTTTTCTATTGTATTGCCCTTGACCTGTAAAACGAAGAGAGCAAGGAGTCCGCTAACCGCTTTGAAAAAATAGCGCATACTGGCTTTTCGACCTCTTGGATATCTGCAAAGGGCACATACTACGCTGCAACTCATATTAAAGTAAACGATGATCCCTCTACCACTCTCAGTTACAATGTTTCACTGGATGAGTATAGGGACTGACAGGATTATTGTTAGAGGCAAAAAGATAATGAAGCAGATTCCCATGACACAGGTGGGTGCAGAAAAATTGCGCGAAGAGCTGGAATTTTTAAAAAGTGTACGCCGACCAGAGATTATTGCAGCGATTGCTGAGGCGCGAGCCCACGGCGATTTAAAAGAGAATGCCGAATATCACGCAGCACGTGAGCAGCAGGGCTTTTGTGAGGGTCGTATTAACGAAATAGAAGGGAAGCTGGCCCATGCCCAGGTAATAGATGTGACCCGCCTGCCGGATAATGGCAAGGTGGTATTTGGTACCACCGTCTCCATTGAGAATCTGGAGAGTGGCGACACCTTCACCTATCGCATTGTTGGTGATGATGAGGCCGATTTTAAACAGGATCTGATTTCAGTGAATTCCCCCATGGCGCGAGGTCTGATCAGTAAATCAGCCGGGGATATCGTGGTTATCCGTACACCGAGTGGTGATATAGAGTATGAAATATTGGATGTACAGTATATTTAATTGCCTGAAATCAGGTGTGGTACAGACGCGATGAGTGGAAAAAAGCGTTCTGGCAGTTCAACCCGCTGGTTACAAGAGCATTTTGCTGATAAATATGTGAAAGAGGCGCAGAAAAAGGGGCTTCGTTCGCGCGCCTGGTTTAAACTTGATGCTATACAGCAAAGCGATCAGATTTTTCGCAAAGGAATTTGTGTGGTGGATCTGGGGGCAGCGCCGGGTGGCTGGTCACAATATGCGGTGACGCAGATAGGTGAGCAGGGCCGGGTGATTGCCTGCGATATTTTACCGATGGATCCTATTGTGGGAGTCGATTTCCTGCAGGGGGATTTTCGTGATAAAGAAGTATTGGATGCCCTGCTGGCGCGAGTGGGTGATGCTAAGGTTCAGGTTGTAATGTCGGATATGGCCCCCAATATGAGTGGAATGCCTGCGGTGGATATTCCCAGAGCGATGTACCTGGTGGAGCTGGCGCTGGATATGTGCCGTGATGTCCTGGCTCCAGGGGGCAGTTTTATTGTAAAAGTATTTCAGGGGGAAGGTTTTGACGACTACCTGCGGCAGATACGCGCACTATTTACCAGGGTTAAGGTACGTAAGCCGGAGGCTTCGCGTGCGCGTTCGCGGGAAGTATATATTGTAGCGACAGGGCGCAAGCTGTAGTACCCTGATGCATATTATTAACACAGTAGTAAAAATGAGGTTGACCCCTTGAGTGACATGGCGAAGAACCTGATTCTCTGGTTAGTCATCGCAGTAGTATTGATGTCGGTGTTCCAGAGTTTCGGACCCAACGAGTCAAGCGGTCCGCGTATGGACTATTCGGAGTTTCTGACCCAGGTAGGTCAGGATCAAGTGCGTGAAGTACGCATTAACGGGCGTGAAATCAACGTTGTCAAAAAAGATAACCAGCGTTATAAAACCTATATTCCGGTAGAGGATCCCAGACTGCTGGATACGCTACTGGTGAACAACGTTAAGGTCGTGGGTGAGCCACCAGAAGAGCCGAGTCTGCTGACATCGATCTTTATCTCCTGGTTCCCGATGCTGCTCCTGATAGGGGTGTGGATCTTCTTTATGCGTCAGATGCAAGGCGGTGGCGGTAAAGGAGCCATGTCCTTCGGCAAGAGTAAGGCGCGAATGTTGAGTGAAGATCAGATTAAAACCACCTTTGCTGATGTGGCTGGCTGTGATGAAGCCAAGGAAGAGGTGGGCGAACTGGTGGAATATCTGCGTGACCCCAGTCGATTCCAGAAACTGGGCGGCAAGATCCCCAAAGGGATTTTGATGGTCGGTCCTCCGGGTACTGGTAAAACACTGCTGGCCAAGGCGATAGCCGGTGAGGCTAAAGTGCCTTTCTTCACCATCTCTGGTTCCGACTTTGTGGAAATGTTTGTCGGTGTAGGTGCCTCCCGGGTGCGCGATATGTTCGAGCAGGCCAAGAAGGCCGCACCCTGTATCATTTTTATCGATGAGATCGATGCGGTGGGTCGCCAGCGTGGCGCAGGTTTGGGTGGTGGTCACGACGAGCGTGAGCAGACACTGAACCAGTTACTGGTGGAGATGGATGGTTTTGAGGGTAATGAAGGCATTATCGTTATTGCCGCCACCAACCGTCCCGATGTTCTGGACCCGGCTCTGCTGCGTCCGGGCCGTTTTGACCGTCAGGTGTTTGTTGGTTTACCAGATGTGCGTGGTCGTGAACAGATCCTTAAGGTACATATGCGTCGTGTTCCCCTGGCACCGGATGTGGATGCTGCGGTGATTGCCCGTGGTACGCCGGGATTTTCGGGGGCGGATCTCGCTAACCTGGTCAACGAAGCGGCGCTGTTTGCTGCCAGGGCCAATAAGCGCGTGGTCACCATGCTCGATTTTGAAAATGCCAAAGACAAAATTATGATGGGGGCGGAGCGCCGTTCCATGGTGATGACCGAAGAGCAGAAAGAAGCCACCGCCTATCACGAATCAGGACATGCCATTGTGGGTCGTCTGGTGCCGGAGCATGATCCGGTGCATAAAGTGACGATCATCCCGCGTGGCCGCGCCCTGGGTGTGACCTTCTTCCTGCCGGAAGGGGATGCTATCAGTTACAGCCGTCTGAAGCTGGAGAGCATGATCTCCGTGGCCTATGGCGGACGTTTGGCCGAAGAGCTGATTTACGGTGAGGATAATGTCTCCACCGGCGCGGCTCAGGATATCAAACAGGCGACCACTATCGCCCGTAACATGGTCACCCAGTGGGGATATTCAGAAAAGCTGGGGCCGTTGCTCTATACGGAAGAAGAGGGAGAAGTTTTCCTCGGCCGAACCGTATCGAAAACCAAGCATATGTCAGATGAGACTGCCCGTATTATCGATCAGGAAGTTAAAGCCCTGATCGACCGTAACTATCAGCGTGCACGCAAGATATTGATGGAAAATACCGACATTCTGCATTCTATGAAGGATGCCCTGATGAAGTATGAAACCATCGATTCACTGCAGGTGGATGATCTGATGTCGCGTCGTGAGGTGCGGGTACCGGCAGACTGGAATGATAACAATATGCCCAACAGCAGCTCATCGCAGCCGCCAGCCGCTGGCGAGCCTTCAGAAACCCCAACGCCGCCAGCGGCAGGGGGAAATACCGGTGATACGCCATCAGCGTAAGTCGCAGGGAGATTGACGGGTTGTGAGTCATGTTATGCAGTTGAGAAGTCGCGGCAGCGTGTTGGATCTCAGTGTGCCGCGCATTATGGGGGTGCTGAATATCACCCCTGACTCCTTCTACGAAGGTAGTCGCTACGCCACTGTGGATATGGCCTTGCGCCGGGCGCAGGAGATGGTAGAAGCAGGGGTAGCGATCATTGATGTGGGAGGGGAATCCACCCGCCCGGGTTCCTCCACTGAGTTTAGTGAACAGCAGGAGCTGGAACGCGTATTGCCGGTGATTGAGGGGATTCGCCGTTATTTTGATGTGTGGATCTCCGTAGATACATCGAGACCACAAGTGATCCGCGAAGTGACGGCAGCGGGTGTGCATTTGATCAATGATATCCGTGCGTTGCAGGTGCCAGGCGCCTTAGAGGCCGTGGCCGAGAGCGATTTGCCGGTGTGTCTGATGCATATGCAAAAGCAGCCGGATAATATGCAGGAAGCTCCGCATTACGATGATGTGGTGGCTGAAGTTAAACAGTTTCTGCAGGCACAGATAGACCGCTGTATGGCGGCGGGCATCAGCAGGGAGCGCCTGGTGCTGGATCCGGGTTTTGGTTTTGGCAAAACCCTGACCCATAACTGCCAGTTGCTGGGAAATCTGCACAGTTTCCATAAGTTTAATCTGCCGCTGTTGGTGGGGATGTCGCGTAAAACCATGGTTGGACAGATCCTGAATCTTCCCCCGGAGAAACGCCTGACAGGTAGCCTGGCGTGCGCCGTGATTGCGGCGATGCAGGGTATGCATATTTTGCGGGTGCATGATGTGACAGAAACCATTGAAGCCGTGCGTATTGTCGAGGCTGTGCACAATTCACTAAACCAGGACACCTAACCCGCTGTCCTGAGACCTGATAAGAGAAGATAGATGAGTAACCGCAAATATTTTGGTACAGATGGTATCAGGGGGAAAGTGGGGGCCAGCCATATCACTCCGGAGTTTGTTCTGAAGTTGGGCTGGGCCGCTGGTAAAGTGCTGGCGCGCCATGGATCACGTAAAATCATTATCGGCAAAGATACCCGTATTTCCGGTTATATGTTGGAATCAGCTCTGGAAGCGGGCCTCTCTGCCGCCGGGCTTTCAGCCTCGTTTACCGGACCGATGCCGACCCCTGCGGTGGCTTATTTGACCCGAACCTTTCGTGCTGAAGCGGGTATTGTGATTTCAGCTTCCCATAATCCTTTCTATGACAATGGCATCAAATTTTTCTCCATTGAAGGCACCAAATTGCCCGATGAGGTGGAAGAGGCCATTGAGGCGGAAATGGAGAAGCCACTCACCTGTGTGGATTCGTCGGAACTGGGCAAAGCCAGCCGTATTACCGATGCTGCCGGGCGTTATATTGAGTTTTGCAAAGGGGGATTTCCCAGCGAACTGAGCCTGAGTGGTTTACGCATCGTGGTGGATTGCGCCCATGGTGCCACTTACCATATTGCCCCCAGCGTATTACGCGAACTGGGTGCCACGGTGATCACCATCGGCTGCGAACCGGATGGGATGAATATCAATCTGGAGTGTGGCGCCACTGATGTGCGTCAGTTGCAGCAAAAAGTGGTGCAGGAGAAGGCGGATGTGGGTCTGGCCTTCGATGGCGATGGTGATCGGGTGGTGATGGTGGACCATCTGGGTCACAAAGTGGATGGTGACCAGATTCTGTATCTGATCGCGCGTGAAGCCTTGCGCCAGGGTAAGTTAAGTGGGGGTGTCGTCGGTACCCTGATGAGTAATATGGGCCTGGAGCTGGCGTTAAAGCAACTGGGAATCCCTTTTGCACGCGCCAAAGTGGGCGATCGCTATGTTCTGGAGAAATTACAGGAGATGACATGGCGTCTGGGGGCTGAAAATTCCGGACATGTTATTTTGCTGGATAAGACCACCACCGGCGATGGGATAGTCGCCGGGCTGGAAGTGCTGGCGGCGATGGTACGCAATCAGATGACCCTGCATGATTTATGTAGTGGTATGCGCCTGCTGCCCCAGAGTCTGGTCAATGTTCGCTTTAGCGGCGCAGAGGACCCGCTACAAAGCGTGGGCGTTAAGCAGGCGACGGATACGGTGACGCGTGCTCTGGAAGGGCGTGGTCGCATTTTGCTGCGCAAATCGGGTACAGAGCCATTGATCCGCGTGATGGTGGAAGGGGATCAGACGGCGGAAGAGATAGAGCGTCTGGCCAATATGATAGCGGATGCGGTGAAAGAGACCTTTTGAAAACAGGCGAAATGACGCTTTTTTCTGCAGGTAACAGGCGAAGTGGCAAATTACGCTTGCGTGGACAGAAGGCTTTGGTTAGTATGCACACCCACTTATGCAAGGCCAGTTCTTGCCACTGAGATAGAGAAGCTGCGCAGCGTGCTGATACGCTGCTGAGATGGTGTCGATCAATACAGGTACATAACATGTATGAAGTGCTTTTAGTGATATTCCTTCTGGTAGCTATCGGGCTGGTTGCTCTGATTATGCTGCAGCAGGGCAAAGGCGCGGATATGGGTGCCTCTTTTGGTGCTGGTGCCTCAGCGACGCTGTTTGGTTCCAGCGGTTCCGGCAATTTTATGACCCGGGCCACAGCCATTCTGGCAGGACTTTTCTTTATTATCAGTCTGGTTCTGGGCAACATGAGTGCCAATAAGGACAACAAAGGCGGCAGCAAATGGGATAACCTGAGTGAGCCTGCTAAAGTAGAGCAACCCGCTAAGCCAGCGGTTCCGGCTCCTGCTAAAACGGATGTCCCGCAGTAATTCAGGACGACAGGAAGGTTAACTATAACCTGCACCCTGTCTCCTGATCTCAGAATGCCGAGGTGGTGGAATTGGTAGACACGCTACCTTGAGGTGGTAGTGCCCAATAGGGCTTACGGGTTCAAGTCCCGTCCTCGGTACCATTTATCGCAGGGATAACTTGCTTTCCAGCAGTTATCGGCGTACTATTCGCACGTTTTCGGACGCGGGGT
>JBOFSC010000599.1:0-3456 GCA_051651345.1 Enterobacteriaceae bacterium | reverse complement strand
AAGTGGGGCACCATGGCGGCAGAGGCCGGTAACAGTATTGCGCAAAATAATCTGGGCGCGGCCTATACTCATGGTTATGGTGTGGAAAAAGATCTGCAGCAGGCTTTCAACTGGTATCAAAAAGCGGCACAGCAAGGGTATGTGTTAGCCCAGTACAATCTGGCGGCAGCCTATGCCATGGGAGCCGGTGTTGAACAGGATTATGTCAAAGCGCTGGCCTGGTTTACGCTGGTGCAGCAGGCGCAGGCAAAACAGAGTGGGCAACAGGCATCGGAACAAGCGGAATTCAATGGTAAATTGCAGAGCACCATAGAAAGGCTGAAAGAGATTCTGACTGAAGAAGGTAAATTGGAACAAGCGCAGTCTCTGGCAAAACAGTATGCGTCACAATATATGGCACACTAAACAGGCCTTCCTGACAGGCACCACAGAGGTGGGGGATAACTCCACCATCGACCAGATTGGTGCACTGATCTGCACGGTTATTTAGGGCCATACTCAAAGGGGTTATAATGTTACTCATTGTAAGAGTGCTGCTGGGTACACTATTTGGTATCGGGTTATGCATCCTGGGTTCGCTGTGCTGTCTGCTCAGTCCACGCAATCCCAGAAATGTCTATATTTTTGGCCGCCGGTTTGCTCATCTTGCCAGATTATTGGGTTTTAAAGTAGAAGCGCGTTTTCCGGAAGGTATCAACGAGTTTGGTAACTGCGTCTATATCGCTAACCATCAGAGCAACTATGATATTATTTACTGCGCTTTTGTGGTGCAGGAGCGTACAGTCACCGTAGGTAAAAAAAGCCTGGCGTGGATCCCCTTCTTTGGTCAGCTATACTGGCTGACGGGCAATATTCTTATCGATCGTGGTAACCGCTCTAAAGCCCATGACACGATGTCACAGATAGTGAAACATATTCACCGTGACAACGTTTCCATCTGGATGTTTCCGGAAGGTACCCGTAGTCGTGGCAGAGGCTTGATGCCGTTTAAAACAGGGGCTTTTCACGCGGCCATTGCGGCAGGTGTGCCTATTGTGCCGGTGTGTATTTCCGAATATCACAATGAGAACAATCTGAATCGCTGGCATAACACGCATGTTATTGTTGAAGTTTTGCCGCAGATAGACACTTCCGGTTACAGCAAAGAGCAGGTTCGGGATCTGAGTGAGCACTGTCGGCAGTTGATGAGCGATAAGCTGGAACAACTGAATGCCGAGGTGGCAGAGCGTAATCTGGCGTGGACACGGGTTAAGTCAGCATAGCAATTAAGTCATCACAGGTGCAGAGATGAAACGGGGTATCTCATTTAGTCGGCGGCAGTTTCTGCAGCTATCCACACTGGCTCTGGCCGGCTCTGCACTACCGGGTCGGCTGCACGCCGCTGAGAGTCAGCAACCCTTGCCTATTCCTCCGTTACTGGAATCCACCCGGGGACAACCTCTGTTTCTGACCTTGCAAAAAACCCAGTGGAGCTTTATGGGACGCAAGCGTAGCACAGTATGGGGCATCAATGGCCACTATCCGGGGCCGACGGTACGCGTCAAAAGTGGCGACAACATTAAACTGGTTTATGGCAATCGTCTCAGCGAGCCGGTGGCGATGAGCGTTTGCGGTCTGGATGTACCGGGTATTCTGGCGGGCGGTGCGGGTCGCTTGATTGCACCGGGTATGGAGTGGTCACCGGTGATTCCGGTGGGTCAAAATGCCGCTACCGGCTGGTATCATGCCTGCACGCCAGGCAAGATGGCGACTCAGGTCTATCAGGGATTGGCAGGGATGTGGCTAATTGAAGATCCTAAAAACCGTCAATCTGCTTTACCGAACCAGTATGGGGTGGATGATATTCCCCTGATCCTGCAGGACAAACATATCAGCCGGGAAGGGGATCTGGAGTATAAGCGCCCGGACCACGGAGGATTCCTTGGGGATCGTCTGCTGGTTAATGGCGTGGAAAATCCTTACGTGGAAGTGTCTCGCGGTTGGATCCGCTTGCGTCTGTTAAATGCTTCCAATGCCCGTCACTATAAATTACGCCTGAGTGATTCTCGTCCGCTACATCTGATAGCCAATGACAAGGGACTTCTGCCTGCGCCGATAGCGGTGCATCAGCTTGGGCTGGCGCCGGGCGAGCGGCGTGAGATTCTGATCGATATGACCCAGGGCGAAGAGGTGACGCTCAATGCCGGAGAATCTGCCGGATTTTTCGAGCGCCTGCGCAGCCTGGTGGAGAGCACGGAGACCCTGATATCGGCCAATATCGTGACCTTGCGTCCCACCGGGATGATGCCGCTGCTGACTGAAAGCCTGCCTGCGCGGTTACTGGTTCAGGGCGCGGTTAAAGGGATTCCTGTACAGACCCGGGAATTGACTCTGGGAGACGATAAACCCGGCATCAACGGTAAAGTCTGGAATCCGAATCGGGTGGATATTGAAGCCAGGCTGGGCAGTTGGGAGCGCTGGAAAGTCAGGGCGGATATGCCACAAGCCTTCTATATTCAGGGCGTCTCGTTTCTGATTGACCGAATCAATGGGGTGGCACCGCTGGCAGAAGATCAGGGCTGGAAGGATACCGTCTGGGTGGATGGTGAAGTCGAGCTATTGGTCTATTTCCCGCAATTGACGCAACCCAACTATCTGTTCCAGTTTTACAGCCAGACCCTGGAAATGGCCGACAGAGGCTCCTGCGGACAGCTGGCAGTGATCAGCTGAAGAACGGTATAACCCTTCGACTTATAAGCGAATGCGCGTATAATCGGGCGGCTAAGCTACAGCATCATATCCACTTATAACAGTGAAAACAGGAGAGATTATGACACGTATCATTGCGACTGAGCATGCCCCTGCCGCCATTGGCCCTTATGTACAAGGCGTCGACCTGGGCAATCTGGTCATCACTTCAGGACAGATCCCCGTCGATCCAAAAACTGGCGCGGTGGCTGATGATATTACTGGCCAAACTCGCCAGTCACTGGCCAATGTGAAAGCCATCGTGGAGCAAGCTGGTCTCAAAGTGGCAAACATTGTCAAGACCACCATCTTTGTCAAAGATATGAACGATTTTGCTACTGTGAATGCGGCTTATGAAGCCTTCTTCAAAGAGAATGACTCAGGTTTTCCGGCCCGTTCCTGTGTGGAAGTGGCTCGTCTGCCTAAAGATGTGAAAATTGAAATTGAGGCGATTGCCGTAAGATAAGTTTTCTCATCGCACCAGAGGTTGTAAATAACCTCTGGTGAATTTTACTTTACCATTTCATTTTGATTACACTTGGTCAGAAAGATCACATCCTTTCATTATTATTCTTAAGCTATTTAATACTCACCTCATATGTAGGTACTTAAGCTCATAACACATTGATGTACCTTTAATTCATTACAGGGTAAATACTAAGACCTAACGATAGCAACATACTTTTCTGATCTCGCCTGGGATGAGCTCGTTGACCATGAGTCGCAAAA
>JBOFSC010000598.1:0-3942 GCA_051651345.1 Enterobacteriaceae bacterium | reverse complement strand
TTTTTTGCGACTCATGGTCAACGAGCTCATCCCAGGCGAGATCAGAAAAGTATGTTGCTATCGTTAGGTCTTAGTATTTACCCTGTAATGAATTAAAGGTACATCAATGTGTTATGAGCTTAAGTACCTACATATGTTTACAGAGATAGTAGCAAGGTAATTGATCGAAATCGTCTTTTATCCATAAAATATGCGAACGACAAAAGGACAGCACGTTCTGCCAGTCATATATTGTCGGGTCAGGGACGTTAAAACCAGACATCACTATCAGCAGGTGTTGACAATCAAACTTATTACCCTGAAAAGAGTAAGTGACATTCGTGTTGTTATGAGAAAATACTTTGCTTTCCATATAATAAGTTATCTTGATAAATTCAGGAGGGAGATAGTCACACTCTAAGCCACCTCTCCCACATTAATGCACCCTTGCTTATTGTCCCAACAACAGCGACAGCCCCATCAACAAATCCGTTTGCGGATCATCATCCAGCACATCTAACATCTGCTGGCTGTTTTGTGGCTCTTTGCGCCAGGTGTGGTAAGCGCTGAAAATGGCGCTGACGATCTCTTCGTCCAGCATCTCACCACTTTGCAGCCACAGGGCCAGTAGCATACGCACATTGAAGAAGTCGCACACCAGCAGCCAATAGGCCTGGCTGAGGCTGTGCCCGTCCGCTGCCGGGAAAAGGTCATGATAGAGACGATAGATAAGGTAGTTTTGCATCACCCGGGGGTGGTCGTTAAACCAGGTGGCCCCTTCAGTGCTCCACTGGTTGCGCAGCGCCTGAAGCTGCTCTTCCAGCTCGGCGTCAGACATCATCACCAGTTCGTTCATTTTCATCAGCATGTTCATAGCCTGCATGGGATCGGCATAGAGCATCAGCAGAATCGCACCCAGTTTTTTTAGCACTGCCAGTTGATATTTGTCGATCTCCGGTAACTGGCTGAACTGGCGCTGTAACTCCCCGGACTCCGCCATCTGTGCCAGCTGTTCACTCAGGGCATTTACCCCAGAGAGATCGTCTGTGCCCTGTTGCTCCGCCCGGCTCAGTAAAATACCAAGGCCATATAACTGCTCATCGATGGAAAGCGATGAAAGGACCGCTAAATTGAGCCCTAACTGATTTAAGTGCTGAATAACACTGTCCATACTCTGTTCACTGCTGTTTGCCCGCTGCTCTTCGTGCAAAATAAAGGCCTGAGCATCAAACAGCATACGCTGACACAAGGTTTGGCAACTGATATCCCCGCTGTCGCGAATCTGGTTGCGCCAGCTGTGAGTAACCAGAGCATCGCCGCCATTTTGGCAGTACTCACACTGGCAGGATTGCGCCTCATTACGATATTGCGCGATAAAATCGGGAGTATAGGATTCAGTTAATGACATGGTTTTACTCATCATTAGTCTCGTTATTATTTTGATTGTGTTTGTTTTGATCGCGATTGGGGATTTTATAAAAGAAGCGATAAGTGGCATCTTCAATCTTACCGCTGTCCACATCCCAGGCGTATTCCAGATAGGCCATGCTGGGATAAAGCCCCAACCAGCGTCCCAGCCATGAGAGATCTTTCCAGTGGCGGTCGAGGCGCCACTCCGGATTATCCGGCTCACTGTGCAGATGCTCTATACCCTGCTGAAAATGCGCCAGCAGGGTGGCGTAATAATCACGGTTAACCCCATAGGCGCAGGCCTGGTGTAATGCGTTGACCTTCACCACACCGCGCATCGATTGCATACGGCGGACATTTTGGTATTCCCCTCCCAGCAGGATCACTTCCCAGGGCAGTGTCTGCAGGGAACTGAGCAGTTCATTGAGACTCTGGATGCTGCGTTCCTGTTTTACCCACTGTAGCTGGCTGTGCAGGAGCAGATAGTTGTGCCAACCCTCCGCTTGTGCCCGCTGCAGTACCGCCAGATGGGCTTCGCTCTCTTGCAGAGCATTATCCGGCGCGCCTGCAGGCATGCGTACGATCTGTTGCTGCGGAACACCCAACTGCAGCAGTTGCTGTAACTGTGCATCCCCTGAAGCGGAGTCGGTTTCTAAAATCACGATACTGGCAAAAAACGTCCAGGGAATACGACTGATAATGGGCGACTGACTCAGGCGCTGGTAGTAGTTCAGTAAGCGCTTGTCCTGGACGATATCGCTCAGTTTATAGGGCGTCAGGGTACAGGAGTGCATGATAAAATCTTTATCATAGGTGTTGTAATTATGGGAAATACACAGGATGGTGCGCTCCGGAGGTAACTGCTGAATTGGCACAGAAAACTCTTCGGTAAAGGAGCCCTCTTCCGCCAGCATTAACTCATCCTGATAACGGTGTTTTTTAAGATAGTTGCGGTGATAGGCAAAAGTCCCATTGGGGGCATGTTTGGCGCCAAAGGGATGGGTCAGATAAATTTTATCCAGGTGGCTGTACCAGATCAAAATCTGATCCGAACCGGATAACAGTGCCCGTTGCGATTGCATGGAACGTATCGTAAAGGAGAGTTTATCCACCGGATAATAGTCATCATCATCCATGCAGACAATATACTCACCACGGGCCAGCTCATTAAGCATGTTGCGTTTTTTGCCAAGCGCCAGTCGCTCCGGATGGTGGATATAGCGGATATTCTCACCACGGCCCGAAGTTTTACTGAACACCATAATCAGTTGTTCACTGCTTTGCGGTGAATCATCCAAAATCACCAGCTCACGGCGATCGGCCGGGTAGTCCTGGCTTTGATAGATGTAGAGCAGATAAGGCAGAAACTGCTTTCTCTCATAAGTGGGGCACACCACGCTGACAAAAGGGAGTTCCCCTTTATCTCTGTTGCCCTGTTGTTGACTGCGCGCCAACAATTTTCCCATCAGGGAGGCGCTTCCTGTATGACTCATTGTTATCTCTGGCCTTTTACGGGGGCTCTGTTATGCTGCTGTCGTTGTGGCCGACAGGCATCGGTCAATTTCTGCTCTTTTCTGGCCTGTTCCCGGGCCAGTTGGACTTTATGATCCGTTAATACCTGTTCGACGGTTTTTTCTTTGCGCGCTTCCTGTAACAGGTTGCGCTGCAGGCTTTGTGCCTGTTGATTGGCCAGGGCCTGCTCCTGTTTCTGCCAGTCGATCACCTTCTGAATCACGCGGTTATAACTGGCGTGATTATGCAGCTGTACCGGACTTGGGGCAGTGAACTGGCGGCTGCTCTCTTTAAGATCCGTCAGTGCCTGGATGTTATTCTCATAACGTTGACAAAGTTGCTGCTGTTGCGCCAGCTTACCCACCAGACTCGATACGCTTCTGGCGCGCATTTGTTGTAACTGTTCCAGTGTTTTAATTGTCGATTTCATTAGACCAAGCCTATCTCATCCAACGCTTGTAAAGTTTCCGTCAGGCTGGCGCTCTCTTTGACCTGCTGGGTGAGAAACTCCACCAGCGCCGGGTAAAATTGCACGGCGCGATCCGCCGCCCTGTCCGCCCCTGAACATATCCCCCTAACGGTAACAGGGGTTTGATAGCCATATAGTCGGCATAGAGTTGTTTCAGGGCATTCGCCATTTTCTGTTGTCCCGGCTCGACTATCTGACTCATACAACGGCTGATCGATTGACCGATATCGATGGCCGGATAGTGACCTGATTCAGCCAGGGTGCGCGATAAAACGATATGTCCATCCAGCACGGCTCTGGCACAATCCACAATAGGATCCTGTTGGTCATCCCCTTCCGCCAGCACGGTGTAGATCGCCGTCATACTGCCGGGGCTGTCGCTGTTACCGGCACTCTCCACCAGTTTGGGAATAATCCCGAATGCGGAGGGAGGATAGCCTTTGGTCGCTGGCGGTTCGCCCAGAGAAAGGGCAATTTCCCGCTGCGCCATGGCATAACGGGTCAGTGAATCCACCAGCAGCAGAACATTGCGGCCTTTATCACGGTAATAGCTGGCAATGGAGTGGCAGATT
>JBOFSC010000597.1:0-5629 GCA_051651345.1 Enterobacteriaceae bacterium | reverse complement strand
TGGATTTGAGCTGCATACCCGGTTGCAATTCAGCCTGTGCAGCGATGGAATCCGGCAGCACTTCGCCGATCACCGGCTTGATACCAGGAACGCCCATCATAAAAACGGCCCAATAAGCGATCAGGGCAAACAAGAAATTTGCCAGCGGACCTGCGGCGATAATCGCGCTGCGCCGACCGATACTCTTGTTATTAAAGGCCAGATGACGCATTTCCGCCGGGACGCTCTCCACCCGCTCATCCAGCATTTTGACATATCCCCCCAGGGGGATCAGCGACAGCACATACTCCGTGCCCTGCTTATCCTTACGGCGCAGCAGCACCTTGCCAAAACCGATGGAAAAGCGCTCGACCCGGACACCACAGCGGCGGGCCACCCAAAAGTGGCCAAATTCATGTACCGTAATCAGTATCGCCAGCGCGAACAGAAAGGCGATGAGGTCCCACAGAAAACCTGACATGATATTCACGCCCCAAACAGAAGTAGCATCAAACAGGCGAATACCGGGATGGCGGCTGTCAGGCTGTCGATTCTATCCAGAACACCACCATGTCCCGGTATCAATTGACTGCTATCCTTAAGCCCCGCTTCCCGCTTCAACATACTTTCGGTTAAATCCCCTAAAACGGAAGCCGCCACCGCCACCACGGAACAGACCAGCAGCGTCATAGGGATCACACTCAGGCTGACATGATAGCGGGTGACCACATAGCTGAACAGCAGCGCGATCATGGCGGAGGTGAACAGCCCCCCCAGCAGCCCCTCCCAGGTTTTACCCGGAGAGATTTTCGGCATCAGTTTATTACGGCCAAACAGCTTGCCAAACACATAGGCACCAGTATCGGCTCCCCACACCAGCACCATCACATAGAGTAACCACCAGGCGCCTAAATGGGGATCATAATAATCGCTCATATTGCGCAGCGCGATCATGCCCCAGAAAAAGGGAATCAGGGTGACGATGCCAAACAACAGGCGAATAACACGGGAATTTCGCCACCAGTGGGATGAGCCAGGATAAAATAGCACCAGCACCAATGCGATTAGCCACCAGGCCAGGGATAACCACAACCAGCCTCGGGTCGCTCCCGTGGGTAACTCTCCAGGGGCAAGATGGGCACCGCGCCACATCAGAAACAGGGCCAGCGCCAACACTAAGGCCAGAGAGATTCTGATACTCTGACTCTGCACACCCGCCAACCGGCCCCACTCCCAGGCCGCCACACCACAAACCAATATCGCCACCAGGGCAAATTGAAACAAACTTAACTTGAAAAGTGCTGCAATGACAAGTGGCACCATAATTAACGTGGTGATAATTCGATACTTCAGCAAAAGATCCTCCTAAGGATTTGGCTGACTGGCAGCAATAACTCCACCAAAACGGCGTTCCCGCTGAGCAAATGCCTGTAGTGCATCGCCGAATACCTGTTCGTCAAAATCAGGCCACAGGACTTCAGTAAAATAGAGCTCAGCATAAGCTATCTGCCACAATAAAAAATTACTCACTCGGTGCTCACCACTGGTTCTGATTAACAGATCCACCGGCGCGAGGTCATGTAAATAGAGCTGTTGTTGCATATGCTCTTCATCAATCTGTGCAGGATCCAACTCCCCGGCCTGCACTTGCAGTGCCAGTTTTTTAGCCGCCTGAACAATATCCCAGCGGCCACCATAATTGGCGGCAATATTCAGTACCAGCCCGCTGTTATCTCCCGTCAGGGTTTCGGCCTGGCGGATCTTTCCCTGCAAACGCGTACTGAAGCGGCTAATATCACCGATAATACGCAGACGAACATTATGCTTGTGCAGGCTTTTCACCTCATTATCCAGGGCGCGCACAAACAACTCCATCAACGCGGAAACCTCCTGCTTCGGTCTGCGCCAATTTTCACTACTGAAGGCATAGAGTGTCAATGCCTCGATATGGTGACTGACTGCAAAGCGAACGGCCCGACGCACCGATTTAACCCCTGCCCGATGGCCGGATATTCTCAGTTTCCCTTGTCTGGCAGCCCAACGGCCGTTGCCATCCATGATAATCGCAACATGTCTGGGTTGCCTTATTTCTTCGTCAGAACCGTCTTGACTTGTCGACGCTATCACTGGAGATATTATCCTTTGTTGTTATTTTATCTTTTAACCGGAGACCACACTGCGAAGTGTATCCAGAGATTGAGCAATATGTTGCCCGGCACACTGACGCGCATGCCTGTCAATCTCTAACACCTCTTCTATGGTGGTGGGCTCCGCCAGAGTGAGGCTTTCCACTGTACGGCGGTTGATGCGCGCAATATCCGTGAAACGAATCTGCTGATTGAGGAAGGCCGCCACACTCACTTCATTGGCGGCATTCAATACCGTTGTGGCACTCTGCCCGGCCTGGCAAGCCTCTATCGCCAGTTTAAGACAAGGATAACGGTTAAAATCGGGTTGACTGAAGGTAAGGGTGCCGAGCTGGCAAAAATCCAGCGGTTCCACCGTAATGGAGGTGCGCTCCGGGTATCCCATGCAGAAAGCAATAGGGGTGCGCATATCCGGCGTACCCAGTTGTGCCAGCACACTGCCATCGGTATAACGGACCATAGAGTGAATCACCGACTGCGGATGCAGGATAATCTCAATATCCTGATCCTGGGTGGCGTTGAACAGCCAGCGGGCTTCGATATATTCCAGCCCTTTATTCATCATGGTGGCAGAATCCACCGTGATTTTGGGCCCCATCACCCAATTGGGATGAACGCAGGCCTGTTGCGGGGTAATCGTATCAAACTGCGCCAGAGGTAGTTCGCGAAAAGCGCCCCCTGAGCCGGTAAGCAGAATACGGGAGACACCATGTTGTGCCAGTTGCCCATAACCTAACTGCTGTTGCAGCGGCTCAGGCAGACACTGGAAAATCGCATTGTGTTCGCTATCCACCGGCAGCAGACTGGCACCATATTGCTGTAGTGCGGCAATAAACAGCCGGCCACAGGTGACCAGTGACTCTTTATTGGCCAGCAGAACCTGTTTCCCGGCGCGGATCGCCGCCATGGTAGGTAGCAGACCTGCCACGCCAACAATGGCCGCCATCACCTGATCCACCTCGTCTAACGCTGCCAGCTCACAGGCGGCTTCCACACCAGAGAGGACTTTAATGGGTAGATTCTGTTCCCGCACTCTGTCGCGCAGTATCCTGGCCGCCGCTGCATCAGCCATGGCCGCATATTGTGGACGAAACTCCTGACACTGCTGCAGTAAAGCATTAACGTTAGAACCGGCGACCAGCGCTACAACAGTAAAACGGTGCGGATTTTCACGCACCACCGACAGGGTGCTGGTACCAATGGAACCTGTTGAACCTAAAATTGTCAGTTTTTTCATCGGATATCGCCTGTATAATCAAGAATATTTCACGATGTGTGACTATTCCTTTATCCTCAAGGTTCCACTGTTTACGTCAGTCAAATGCTTGTGTCGGTCAAAACTCCATCAGCTCTTTTTCTTTATCCGCCAATGCCGCATCGACTTTCTTGACCATGATATCGGTGATCTTCTGCACTTCATCCTGTGCCTTGCGCTCATCATCTTCGCTGATCTCTTTATCTTTCAGCAGCGCTTTTAGCTTGTCGTTAGCATCACGACGCACATTACGAATGCCTATCCGTCCCTGTTCCGCTTCATTACGCACAATTTTGGTCAGCTCTTTACGACGCTCTTCCGTCAGCGGCGGCAGTGGTACGCGGATAACGGTACCGGCAGAAGAGGGATTGAGCCCTAAATCGGCACTCATAATCGCTTTTTCTACCGCCGGGCTCAGGGTACGGTCAAACACCGTGATAGCCAGGGTGCGGGAGTCTTCTGCCACCACATTCGCCAGTTGGCGCAGAGGGGTTGCCGCACCATAATACTCCACCTGAATGCCATCAAGCAGGCTGGGATGGGCACGACCGGTACGAACTTTGCTGATTTGGTTTTTGAATGCATCCAGACATTTATCCATCCGCGCCTGGGCATCTTGTTTTATCTCATTTATCACGTGACTGACCTCTACCTTGAAATAGTTGGCTGCAATCTGAAGATCTCAGGCTATCAGTGGCTGATTAAGGTGCCTTCTTCTTCGCCCATGACTACTTTACGCAATGCGCCCGGTTTATTCATATTGAATACCCGAATCGGCAAACCATGATCTCTGGCCAGGGTAAAAGCGGCCAGATCCATCACTTTCAGTTCCTGTTCCAGAACTTCCTGATAGCTGAGTTTGTTATAGAGCTTAGCGGCAGGATTTTTTGCCGGATCTTCAGAAAAAACACCATCGACTTTGGTGGCCTTTAAGACCACATCGGCTTCAATTTCTATACCACGCAGGCAAGCTGCAGAATCGGTGGTGAAGAAGGGATTACCGGTACCGGCAGAAAAGATCACCACACGATTGTTGCGCAACAGGCTGATCGCCTCGGCCCAACTGTAGTTATCACAGACACCGTTAAGCGGGATCGCAGACATTAAGCGCGCATTCACATAGGCACGATGCAAGGCATCTCGCATCGCCAGGCCATTCATGACCGTTGCCAGCATCCCCATATGGTCGCCGACCACCCGATTCATGCCCGCCTTTGCCAGTCCGGCACCGCGGAACAGATTTCCGCCACCGATAACGACCCCGACCTGAACACCTAACTCGATCAGCTCCTTGATCTCCTGGGCCATGCGACCCAGCACTGCGGGATCGATTCCGAAACCTTCTGAACCTTGCAACGCTTCGCCACTCAGTTTAAGCAGAATACGTCGATAGGCAGGATTTGCATTGGTTGCCATGGTGCCTCTTCCTAATCACAATTCAGATGTTTCCTCCCCAGTCAGGAGAGGAAACAAAACTGCCTGGCCTGGCTTATGCCTGACCACCACTGATAGCAGCGACTTCAGCCGCAAAATCCACCTCGGCTTTCTCAATCCCTTCGCCTACTTCAAAACGGCAGAAAGAGATGACATCAGCACTGTTTTCTTTCAGTAACTGACCCACTGTCTTGCTGGGATCCATGACAAAAGGCTGGCCCGTCAGGGAGATTTCGCCGGTAAACTTGCGCATACGCCCTTCGACCATCTTCTCAGCGATCTCACGCGGCTTGCCAGATTGCATGGCGATATCGATCTGGATTTGGTGCTCGCGGCTGACCACTTCGGCCGGAACCTGTTCTGGTTTAACGTACTCAGGCTTGCTGGCAGCCACATGCATGGCGATATGCTTAACCAACTCTTCATTGGCACCGGTGGCAGAGACCACAACACCGATACGGGCACCGTGGGTATAGCACCCCAGCTGCTCACCTTCAATGATGGCGACGCGACGAATATTGATATTTTCGCCGATCTTCGCCACCAGCGCGGTACGCTGCTCTTCAAACTTCGCCTTTAACACATCAATATCAGCGATACGCTCTGCCAGAGCCGCATCAGCCACTTGCTCAGCAAAGGCAACAAAGCCGCTATCCTTGGCAACGAAGTCAGTTTCACAGTTCAGCTCAACCACAACAGCAACTTTGCCATCTGCAGCGACTTTAGCCAGGATCACCCCTTCTGCTGCAACACGGCCTGCTTTCTTGGCTGCCTTGGCCTGACCTGATTTACGCATATTATCGATAGCCAGTTC
>JBOFSC010000596.1:0-4671 GCA_051651345.1 Enterobacteriaceae bacterium | reverse complement strand
TGATCATGATCACAGCACACTTTCCACTCTTTTTTCTAAAAATACGTCATTTTTTCTATCGTTATCAGTTGGTTGATCCTAAAGATCCTACGTATATGTTGCTGCTACACATGATGGAATTGTGATGAGAATAGCATTTGCTGCTGAGATTAAAATAAATGGTGGGCGTAACGAAAAAAGTGACAATCAAAAATCAAATTACTCTGGCTCTGCCACTAACACAGTTGTTTTAGGGCACCCGCTAAAAGCTGACGATTCCTCATTTCGAATTAATATCGTCGGTAAAAAAAGAGTTGTTCCTAAAGAAGTCAGCAAGACACCGCAACATCTTCCAAATTATCTGACAGGGAAGAGTGACAACAATTCTAATACTGCAAGTAATTACCCGGCATATAAATCTGGCAATCAGTAAGGAGTGAATAGATGAAATTAATTATATACATAATCAGCGTAATATTAACAGGAGGTCTTACAGTGGCTTATTCAGCAGATAACAAGGTATTTTATCGCAGTTTGTTTGATATCCAGGATGCATATTGCAGCATTAAAACTAATGGTGTCGTTGGTCAGGACAATACAGATAGTGCAGCCGAAGGCAGAGGCTATGGCACTGGTAGTACAGCGGCTATGCTTCTTATGCAAAATGGAGAAAATAAAATCAGTGTTGAAATCGCTTCTGTAAGCTGGTTCAAGAAAGAGAGTACCAATAAATCAGCTTTCAGTCCTGATGCCTACTGTAATCTGAAGTTAATGAAATACAGTAAACAGGGCAGCCAGGAAATCAGTACAATTAATATCAAAATTAATAATGACGGACAACCTGTAATCGTGCCTGCTGACCCTTCTGTTATCGAGCAACAGCGTATAGCCGATAAAATACAGCCAGGTTTTATCCCTGAGCATTTTTACTATCCTGAATTGTATCCTGAAGGAATGAAACTGTATGAGTTTACTCGCATTATTAATGTGAATGGACTCCCTCAGTGGGAGTGGATCAAAGCCACGCCATATACAGACACTGCAGAGCAAAGAAAATTGCTGCAGCAAGCCTATCAGGAAGTATGGACCGCTTTACAACATAAAGACATTAATAAATTACGCAACTTGTTTTCTGTTTCCAGTCATGCATTTGCCTATGCTGTAGAGTCGACTCCAGAGGAGATTTTCCAGGATAATCCTTTCTTTGAAAAAATAGATTAGTCAGATTTTAAAATGACCCCAATCAATTGGGATGCCTACCAAATAAAAATCATGAACAAGGGTAGAATGGTCAGGTTGGAAAACAAGTCAGACCCAATATACTCACCTTTAACATATCATCATGGCAAGAGGATGGATACTATTTCCCCAATATTCTCCTTAATCAATGGTCGTTTTGTAATTGTTATTTAGTTTTTATATCCAGCTATTCTATTAATCTGAATGGCTGGAGAAATTTCAAAGCGAGGAAGCTGAACATCAATTAGCATACAGAAGAAGCCAGCCGCCTGCATATTGGTGATATCTGCTGTCCTGAAGCTGACGCTTCTACACAATTTTTCCTCTCTGAGGGAACTATTCTGTAAAAAATCGATCTGATCATATACAACCTATTGACATGGAAACATATGATGACTTTATTTTCCCTGCATCCCCCTCACGGTCCCTCAGCCTGGGCAGAGCGCACCTTTGGTAAAGTGGAGTTAGGCGATGAGAGAAGAACGAATCGCTTAGTCACTATTGCGGGTGAATTGGCCAGAAAAACAGGTTCCTCTCTGTCTCACTGTTGTCGGGGGGATGATGCCGCGCTTGAAGGTGCGTATCACTTTATTGTAATAGTTCACCAGCCACTGGTTGACAAATAAAAATGTAACATTCATCACTGGATCTGACTTTTCCTCTTGATGGATCCCGTGGTTACTTCGTTCTATCGGCCCATGAAACGAAAAAATGCTTATCTTGATGAACCGCCTGTCATCTCTGATTTAAGTCAGGCCGCTCTGCTTATTCGCGGACTGTGGGAAAACTGTGTGAGTACGAAGCCCGACTGAAGGCCAACTCGCACAACTCTTCACGTTCGCCCTCATTGCGTCATCAGGTATTCGAACTGCCCAAAGTGGCGATGGATATCACTGAGTATCAACTCTTTTACGGTCGCTGTCAGCAGTGCAATCCCATCAGTAAAGGAGCGCTTCCCGCTGGTGCCCCATCCGGTCAGATGCGGCCAGGGCTGATGAGTCTGGTTACCGTTCTCAATGGGCAATATCACCTCAGCTTGCCCAAAATTCGTTCGTTGCTTCAGAATCAATATCAGACCACGTTTTCTGTTGGCGTTCTTTCTGAAGTGCAGGGACGTGTCAGCACTTTTCAGGATATCCTTCTTTATATCGCGCCCTGCTGTACAATTAAAGTTATTGGCAAATGAGCTGATTATTGCCGTGAAATCATGCTAAAGTTGACAGTGAAATCAATCACGTTTCCACTCAGGATATGATCTATGAACAAATTGGTTCAGCACTACCATGATCTGATGACCAGCCTGACCCGACGGCTGGCTGCCGGTGAACAGGATATTGAGGCCCTGGTCAAAGAGGGGGAGCATAAGCTGGTCGCTCTGGGCCAGTTAACCCGGGAGGAGATTTCGCAGGTTATCTTTTCCGTGCAGCGTGATCTGGAGGAGTTTGCCCGCAGCTATAGCGAAGACCACGGTGAAGAGAGTCTGTTTGTTGAGGCGATAAAAGAGAGTGTCTGGCAGGAGTTGCTGGACATTACCGATAAGACTCAACTGGAGTGGCAGGAAGTGTTTAACGACCTTGATCACCATGGCGTCTATAGTAGTGGCGAAGTGGTGGGCCTTGGCAATCTGATTTGCGAGAAGTGCAACTACAGCATGACCTTCTATACCCCGGAAATTTTACCCAAATGTCCCAGATGCCATCATACTCAGTTCCAGCGCAAGCCATTTAATCCGTGAACATGGGCCTGTGCGTGGTACCATAATTTCTCCTGCATCGCGGCTAACGGCACGGACCAGTCGTCATGCCAGTGTTGTCTGAACAGTCTGGCACTGGGATACCAGGGGCTATCCCCTCGGGTGGATTGCCAGCGCCAGTCCACACACACCGAGATAAATACCCACACGGGCTTTGCCAGTGCGCCAGCCAGATGGGCGACGGCGGTATCGACGCAGATAATCAAATCCAGAGAGTCGATAATGGCGGCGGTATCGGCAAAATTGTCGACTTTATTGCCCAGCAGGATGGGTGGGCGAGCCAGCGGCGGGAGGAGAGGCGTTTCAGCGTGTTCAGCGGGCGGGTTGTCATAACAGCGCTCGGCATACTCCAGCCACTCCGCTTCGCAGACCCCATTTTGCAAACTGACCCACTGAATCCCCGGAATGCCAAGAATGGGCGCCAGGTGGCTAAGGTGATGAATGGAGCGGAAATAGTCATTTTCATGGCTGGCATTGCCTTTCCAGACCAACCCCACCTTTAACACCCTCTCCTCGTCATCGGGCAGATAGCGTTGCCAGCGCAGTACCTGATGGTAATCTGTATACAGATAAGGCACCTGAGCCGGGATTCCATGGGTTTGCAGAGAGTAGTAAGCCGGGATGGCAAAAGGAAAAACCCAGTAATCATGTAACGGTAGCTGCTCAAGTTGGCTGATGCTGAGTACCAGGTCAGCCTCGCGCAAGGTGGCGATGACCGGGAAAACGGCATCCTGACACAGCACGGAGACATGGGTGGCCCCCAACTGTTTTAACACCGCCGCAAAGCGGCACATCATCAACTCATCACCAAAACCATATTCGCTCCAGATAACGATGGAACGACCGCGTAAATCCTGCCCCTGCCAGCGTGGATAATTGACCGGGGGCGGTTGTGTGGTTCTGAAATCGTCGTGGTCGCGAAACAGTTGCTCACGAAGCTGAAAGCCTTGATCAAAACGAATGTTCTTGATTAAGTTGAGCGCCCGATAGAGTTTGGGGTTCCATTCAGTTGGCAGATGTTGTTCACATTGGGCCCATAGTGGATCGATGGGCCACATTTTACCGGTTCTGCTCAGCAGAAGGGTTAATGCATGATAGATAGCGATACTTTTCGGATTCAGCAATAAAGCCTGTTGGTATTTTTCCTCGGCAGCGGCAAAATCACTCTGCGCTTCGTGCTCCATGGCCTGGTAGAATAACTTTCCGGCTTCCTCTTTATCGTACGCTTCTTTATCAAGCATAAGCATGGGCTCCCAAGGGGCTAGTGCAAAATCTTATTGAGGAAGATCTGTGCACGGGCCGATTCTGGTTGATGGAAGAATTTCTCTTTTTCGCTGTCCTCGACAATTTTCCCCTCATCCATAAACACGACCCGATGGGCCACGGAGCGGGCAAAGCCCATCTCATGGGTGACCACCACCATGGTCATACCCTCCCGGGCCAGTTGCACCATAACATCCAGCACCTCATTGATCATCTCCGGGTCCAGTGCGGAAGTGGGTTCATCAAACAGCATGGCGATAGGGTCCATACAGAGGGCTCTGGCAATGGCGACCCGTTGTTGCTGGCCGCCGGAGAGTTGGGCCGGGAATTTATTGGCATGGCTGGCGAGTCCCACCCGTTGCAGCAAGGCATGGCTTTTATCCCGAGCCAGTTGCGCATCACGCTTAAGCACTTTGACCTGAGCCAACATCAGATTT
>JBOFSC010000595.1:0-1969 GCA_051651345.1 Enterobacteriaceae bacterium | reverse complement strand
CCACGTCCGACGTGGCGCGGATGGCCAAACAGGAGAACTGGGGCGATTATCAGATCAAGGTCAATGTCTTTATCCACACAGAAGCCAACTCATTTCCGCCCTGTAAAAGTGCTCTGCAGGCTTCCCGCCCTCAGGGGGATAAAGTGGATTTGGCCCGTTTGCGCTACGATATCCGCTGTGAAGATGGTGCCGGCTGGGAAACGGGTGTCACGGTCAAACCCGATGTCTATCTGCCCGTGGTGGTGGCTAAACGTACCCTGCAGCGGGGGGAAAAGCTGGCCGCTAATGATATCGAGCTGAAAAAACGTAATATCACCTCACTGCATAATGGCTATATTACCGACCCCGATGATGTGATGGGGCTGAGCGTTAAAAAACGGATTCGTGATATGCAGCCCATCTCTCTGTCGCAACTGGATCAACCGATGCTGGTGGATCGCGGCCAGCAGGTGACAATTCTCGCCGGACAGGATGGTATTGAGATCAAAACCCTGGGGGAAGCCATGAAGAAGGGCCGCAAAGGGGATCTGATCAAGGTGCGTAATCTCAGCAGTGGCAAGGTGGTCACCGCTACCGTCGTGGATCTGGGTGTGGTCAGGGTAATGTGAGGTAACACAAAAAGTAGCTTACTAGTTGTTACCTTGCTATCTAATTAGGCATAATAGTCCGGTGCAAGAGCCAGGGGTTACCTTATTTTTATTACACAGATTTAAGATCTCTCGAAATTGTGCCGCTGTACCAAAGTAACGGAGATACTACACTCCACGAATTGAGTGAAAACCCCAGTGCGCCCGAGGTAAGTGATGAAAATAGAAGCGACAAAATTCAACAATACGCAGCCTGTGCAGGCAACTCAGCGCAATGAAGGCAAACCTGCGGCTGACAAACAGACACAGAGCACCAGCGCCTCTGCGACAGTGGTCAGTGAGCCGGTTGCAGAATCCATCCGTCTTGCGCACAAAGATCTCAGCCATATGCCGGATGTCGATCAGGCTAAAGTCAGAGCATTAAAACAAGCAGTGCGGGAAGGCAAAATCTCTGTCGATCTGGAGAGACTGGCAGAAGTGATGCAAGATTACCACCGGAGATAATCACCTTGAGCAGTAACAATAAGGCGGAGCTCGTCAAAAAATTACTTCAGGACCTTACGCAGGACAGGGAACGTTACCGTAAGTTGAAAGCGTTATTAGAAGAACAATATCAGGGCATGTTGACAGGCAAAGTGGAGGATTTACTCCTCGTCAATCAACAACTGGATAATAACTATGAAGCCCTGGAACAGAGTGCTCTGAACCGAAAAGAGGCCCTGCTGGCTCTGGGAATTCCTGCCAGTGCTGCAGGAATGGAGTTGCTGTTTAGCAAGCTGCCTGCTCCAGCCCAGGAGAGAGTACGTGATATATGGCAGGATCTGGAAAATCTGGCACGCACCTGCCACTCACGCAATGAGCGTAATGGGTTGCTGCTTAGCGCCCAGATGGATGTGCTTAAACCTCTGTTGCAGGAGGGGGAGTTAGATTTTTTGTATTCGGATCAGGCGTTGTAGGGAGGAGTAACCTCTACGCCCCCACCTGCAACACTATTACGAAAAGTTACTATCTGGAACAAACCCGCAGATAATCCTGAACATTATCAATTTCTGATGCTGAATCTGCGGGAACAATGAGAGTTCTTACCTTAAGTGAAGATAGCATCTTAATTGGAATATTATCCCAATATAAACTGCTTTCCTGTAAACACTCTCTGTTCAACCAAAAATCATGTAATGACTGCTTTATTTTTATGCAGTCTTCAGAGGTCCAGTAAGATACTCCAAGCAACGATGGTAGATGTTTATTATACGTAGGATCTTTAGGATCAACCAACTGATAACGATAGAAAAAATGACGTATTTTTAGAAAAAAGAGTGGAAAGTGTGCTGTGATCATGATCAAATGATCATTCGCCAAAACAACCAACACAACCACAGCAC
>JBOFSC010000594.1:0-1396 GCA_051651345.1 Enterobacteriaceae bacterium | reverse complement strand
AGCATTATGAGCCTGATCTGGGTGTTACTGGTGACCGGCATCATTATGTGGCGGCCTTACTTTGCCCAATACTTTCCGATCCCGGTGATCAGAGGGGCGATGGTCGTCCATGCGATTGCTGCGATTTTACTGATCCATGCCATTCTGGTGCATATCTACTCTGCCTTCTGGGTAAAAGGGAGCATCAAGGGCATGATTGAAGGTAAAGTCAGCCGCAAGTGGGCGCAAAAGCATCACCCACGCTGGTATCGTCAGGTGGCTGCAGAGGAAGAACAGCAAAAATGAGTATTCGCGTCGTAAACGATAGCGAAGCAAAAACAACGGCGGCGATGATTCCGCCGTTGTTATTGCCAAAGCTAAATCTCCTCTATGCCCGCCGCAGCGAGCGCCTGCAACAGCTGGCACAGGAGCACCCCTTAGGGGATTATCTGCACTTTAGCGCCGCTCTGGTGGCCGCACAGCAGCAGATGTTGCAAACCCACCCCTTGCCAGAGCAAGAGCGGCCCACCGTGCCAGACTCCCTGATCCCGCTGGATTGCCGCCAGTGGTCCTGTACCGCTTACTGGCAACAATTACTGGAAGGGATAATAGCCTATCTGCAGCCCCATGCCCCGCAAGGGGTACAGCCAGTATTACAACGGCTGCTCGAGGCATCACCACAGCAACGACAGCAGATGGCAAACCAGTTATTACAGGGTGATTACCAGCCCGTGGGCAGTGATAAGGCCCTGTTTATCTGGGCGGCACTCTCTCTTTACTGGGCGCAGATGGCAGCCTGTCTGCCAGGCAGAGGCCAGGTTGAACTGGGGGAGGGGCGGCAGTTTTGTCCGGTATGCCACAGTATGCCGGTGTCCAGCATGGTTCAAATTGGGGCCAGCGAAGGCTTGCGTTATCTTCACTGCAGCTTGTGTGAGAGCGAGTGGCATATGGTGCGAGTCAAGTGCACTAATTGTGAGCAGGGCGGTAATCTGGAGTACTGGTCGCTGGAGAGTGAAAAGGCAGCGGTCAAAGCAGAAGCCTGTTCCGACTGTCACAGCTATCTGAAAATCCTGTACCAGCCAGTGGACCCTAAGGTGGACGCCGTGGCGGACGATCTGGCTTCGCTGATCCTGGATGACAAGCTGGAGCAGCAAGGTTTCTCCCGTAGTGCCATCAACCCACTTCTGTTTCCAGGCTGAGGTGAGCTACTGTACCTTCAGATATCGTGACAGTGGATGCTATACCGGTTACCAGACCGTTTGCCGCAGGACGCGGCAAGCCTCCATGCATGGCATTTGAGAACCGGTATAGCATCCACTACGCCAGAAGTAAAAAGAAGTACTGTCAGAGAGTGACTTAGAGCGAAGTGGAAGGTAACGGAGGCGGAGTATCACTTTTTGCCTCTGGTTCCTCTTCT
>JBOFSC010000593.1:0-7174 GCA_051651345.1 Enterobacteriaceae bacterium | reverse complement strand
CTGCAAAATAGCCACCCTAAGACGGTACATTTTATCTGTTGTACTTTCGTAGCAGAAGGGAGCACTGTGAATAGAAAAGCTATTGTGATCAAAGAATACATCAGCCCCTATGTGGATTTTATTCACTTGCAGTGCCATGAGAAGGTACAAGTCAGCCACTGCGATATTGAGTGGCCCGGCTGGTGCTGGAGTGAAACGGCTTCCGGGCTCAGCGGCTGGGTGCCGCAGCAGATCCTCGCTTTTCAAACGGTGACAGAGGCTGTCTGTTTACAGGAGTACGATGCCAGCGAACTGAATGTCCAGCCAGGAGAACCTCTGATGCTGCTGCGCAGCCTGAATGGCTGGTACTGGGCGCAGGCAGAATCAGGGGCTCAGGGGTGGGTCCCTGAAGAGCATGTGCGTCTGTTATAACTGCGGCTGGCTCACCTCATCGAGCAAATAAAGGATAGAGCGATAAGGAATCCCTGCATGTTCCGCCAAACCGATTTCACAGGTACGGCTGTGGGAGTAACCTTCCTCACAATTCAGTGGCACCTGCTCTTTCAGCCGCCGCAGGGCACTGGCATTCAGCTCCGGGGTTCTGATCCCCTTATCACCGGCATAGCCGCAGCAGTGGATCCCCTCAGGCTCAATCACCTGCAAGCTACAACGTCGCATCATCTCGCGCATCGCTCCGGCCAGGCCCATTTGGATACCCGAACAGGTGATATGCAGCATCACCGGACGATCAACCGGAGTCAGTAGCAACTTATCCAGCAGATATTGCTGCGCGAAACCGACCGGCTCAAAAATCTGCAACGGTTTGCTCAGGCTCTGAAGCAATTGCAGGGTGCAGGGACTGGTATCACACAAAATAGGGTATTGGCCCTCAGCACTGGCTTCCCAAAGCGCCTGCTCCAGTTCCTGTAACTTGCCCGCCGCCGTGCTCAGTAAACCTTTACTGTAATACGGCATCCCGCAACAGAGCTGAGCGATATTCTGTGGCGTAATAACTCTCCTCAGCTTTGCAGGGATATCCCGACCACACACTCCAGTCAAACCTATCACAAAGCGGATTGTTTTTGATAACACTTAATTAATTATCTGTTACCATTATCCCGGAATCACCCTGTTCGCATAACCTCCTTCATTTACGCTAGCTTCAGAGAGAATTCAGCATGATTATTGCCGCAGCCAGTGACTATCGCGCCGCCGCACGGCGCACTCTGCCCCCTTTTCTGTTTCACTATATCGATGGCGGGGCCTTTGCCGAACAGACTCTGCAACGGAATGTGGCAGATTTATCGCAGATTGCCCTGCGCCAGCGTGTGTTAAAAAACATGTCTGACCTGAGCCTGGAAACAACGCTGTTCGATGAAACCCTCTCCCTGCCCGTCGCGCTGGCACCGGTTGGCCTGTGTGGTATGTATGCCCGCCGGGGCGAAGTGCAGGCCGCAGCAGCGGCCGATGCCAAAGGCATTCCCTTTACCCTGTCAACGGTCTCTGTGTGTCCCATTGAAGAAGTGGCCCCCACGCTCAAACGCCCCATGTGGTTTCAGCTCTATGTCTTGCGCGATCGCGGTTTTATGCGCCACGCGCTGGAACGGGCCAAAACCGCAGGCTGTTCGACCCTGGTCTTTACCGTCGATCTGCCCACACCAGGCGCGCGCTATCGGGATGCCCATTCCGGTATGAGTGGCCCGAATGCGGCGCTACGCCGTTACTGGCAGGCAGTGACTCATCCTCGCTGGGCCCTGGATGTGGGCTTAAAGGGGCGTCCACACGATCTGGGCAATATCTCCGCTTATTTGGGCCAGGCGATCGGACTTGAGGATTATATTGGCTGGCTGGCAAACAACTTCGATCAGTCGATTTCATGGCGGGATCTGGAGTGGATCCGTGAATTCTGGCAAGGGCCGATGGTGATCAAGGGCATTCTTGATGTGGAAGATGCTCGCGATGCAGTCCGCTTTGGGGCCGATGGTATTGTGGTATCGAATCATGGTGGCCGCCAGCTTGACGGAGTCCTCTCCACGGCCCGCGCCCTGCCTGCCATTGCCGATGCGGTGAAGGGCGATATCGCTATCCTTGCTGACAGTGGTATCCGTAACGGCCTGGATGTGGTACGCATGATAGCCCTGGGGGCGGACACCGTTCTGCTGGGTCGGGCTTACCTCTACGCCCTGGCGACTCACGGGCAACAGGGCGTGGCAAACCTGCTGGATCTGATCGAAAAAGAGATGCGGGTCGCCATGATACTAACCGGCGCAAAATCCATCAGTGAAATCAATCGGGATTTACTGGCGGAATAGAGTCATCAGGAACCCATCCCCAACCCCCGCCGCCCAATAGCATTTAACTGTGCCGGGGTAAAACGCCCCTGCCAGTGCGCTTCGTAGTGTTCTGGCGGGAAATCGGCCGGGGAGTGCCCTTCCGCCAGCGCTTGTGCCACTGTATGGGCATAGTGCAGATTTTTGTCACACAGGGGCGCAGCCGGGATATACATCACATTGCCCCAGCCCTGCTGCTGCTCTACCGGCGCCACTGAGTGCACCATATCGCAGTGCCACCAGACCGAATCCCCCGCCTCAATAGCCGGAATCGAGCATAACCCCTCCAGCAGCAGCGAATGCCATTGCTGATTAACCGGTAACACCTTGCCCGGTGCCACACCACAGAGCGCCTCTTCAGGCACATCCGCCAGTAAAGGACGCAGCAAGATATAGAGCATCGCCCGGGGAATCGGCAACACATGCAGCAAACCTTGCCCCGGCAGCATATCCGATAGCGCTGTCCAGCCCTGAAAGGTGCGGAATACCGAGCATTTTGTGGTGCCCTCCACACTGTATTCATTAACATCGGTGCGATACGCCGCATCCCAGGGATCATACTGTGACAAAGAGCCGTTAAATACATGGCGAAATACCTGTTGATACGCAGGCAGCAGCCATCTCTCTAACGCCCCGGAATCCGTATGCGCCCCCAGCCCTTTAGAGTCACTTCCCGGTGGTCGACGTCGCAAACGGTCCGGGTAGATAATGCTGCTATCCGGATCAAACCAGCACTTTCCTGCGGATTCAAAATGCCATAACCGGTTGAGACAAGATTGCACCCGCGCCATATTGTCGTGCTGACGCGCCTCCATTTGTGCCTGGGACCAGTAGATGGGATAAATTTCTGGTTTGGAGGCTTCAAGGCTGCTGAAGAACTGATCCCCAGGCCCCCGGTAGTGCTGCATAAACGCATTCTGTTCCAGGTAGTCCACAATGGAATCATCCCATGCCTGAACCTTCCCATGGGGGAAATGCCCCTTAACCACCAGGCATCCCCGTTTTTTGATCAGGGCAATATCCTGTGCAGAGACGCGGTTATTGGCGATATCCGTGAACTGTAAAACCGGCCAGGGATTATGTCCCTCCGCCTGTAACTGTTGTAACTCCTGGATCTCCTGCTGTAAGGAGGTGGTTAACGCCTCCATCAAAGCAGTAATATCGCCAATCTGCTGGCGTACTGTCTGCTTCATCAGGCGGATTGCTGAGGCAAGGTCGGCGGGAGCGGTGGTGATATTTGATGTTGTAGTCATAAGCGCACCTTCAAATGAAACAATTTAACTTATGTTCGAAGATTGCAACCAACATACCAGCAACAAATAACAAACACAACACTAAAGCGCATCAGCTAAACTCCATTCCCAACCCTTCTTCCCCGTCATCAGAGAGCCCCATCCGGCAAGCTCAAGTTGTGTTTGCAAGCGCTAAATAGTTTTTCATAATAACGTTACAGGCTTAGCCATCCTGAGAATAGCCAATTGGAAGATAGCAATCCCTGTTGTGAAATAAAGAAAACCTAATAACTCCACCCCACCTGAAAACCAATGGTCGAATCATCCGTTTTAAATTTATCTGGTTTAGAGAGGGGCCAGCCGACAAAAAAATCGTAATTGAGCTGCCTTAAATTACCGCGCAGGCCGACAACCGCGCCAGCCATATGTCGGCCAGTTCGGTAGCTTTGAGCACCATGTCCTTTTACCTTGCCATAGTCCAGGCCCAGATAAAATGACTGGCGCGCCTTTGGCAGCACCCAGGAAAACTCATTGCGCAGATACCAGCCATCGGAAGCAGACAGCTTGTTCTCACCATCAAAGCCCCGCACGGTCCAGCGTCCACCGATGGAAAACCATTCTGGTTTGGTCAGGGGAGTGTGGCTCATCTGGCGTTGATAATTCAGGCGATAAGCAAATACCTCGTTCTTAATCTGCAGGGGTAAACTCCAGGAGATCGAATAAGTCAGAATCTTAGAGAGCGCAGTCGCCGTTTTACGCCGCTCCTCCGGGGCTGGTTCGGCTCCGAACCAGCGCGTTCCCCGCTGATAAGTGCCCGCCAGGGATAATGTGGAAGAGCGGATAAAATGACGGTGCACCAAACCGATTTTCCAGTTTGCGGTATTGCGCCGTTGCAGGGAGAGCTCTGCATCATTAACAAAATTTCGCGAGTTACGCGCCTGAATACCATACCAGATAGAGGTTCTCTGACGGTTATTACGGTGCAGCAAACGCTCCAGTTTGACTGTCACATTTTCGGTTTCGCCACTATAAGTCGACCTGGGCAGTTTTTGCCAGTAGCTGTCAAAGCCGTAGCTGGCAATCAGAGACCAGTAACCCCAGGGCACAGCGTAGTAGAGATAGTAGTTGCGTGACTGAAAATCTTTATTATGACGATGCAGATCATGTCCGACGGTCATATAGAGCATATCGCTTAAGGATAAAACATTGCCCAAGGTCAGGCCAATATTGCCCTGATACAGACCGGTACTTTTGCTGCCACTATTATCCACCGAGGTATTCAGGCGCCAAAACTTCTGCTGCTCACGACTGATAACAATATCGCTCTCACCGCTGTTCTGGCTCGGTACAATCTGCGCCTTTGCCTGCACGTAGGGGGCATTTTGCAGATTTTCCATCCCCTGCTCCAGGGCACGCAGATCCAGTAAATCGCCTTTACGTAACGGAAAGGTACTATACAGTTGCGCATAAGTATCACTCCCCGGCGCGTAGCGAATCTCACCCACCTTTCCGGCAATAATCTGTAGCTTAAGCACTCCACTGTGCAGATTCTGTTTGGGCGCCACCACCCGGCTGGTGATATAGCCATGGGAGATCAGACGGTTCTGGACATCAGACATCAACTGATTGATCCCCTTACCGCCGAGGCAGTGATTGCGACCCTGATCGGCAATACGTTGCAGAGGTAACCAGCGTGGTAGTTGCTCCGTGCCAATCAGCTCAACATGATGAATCTCAAAGCAGGGAGATTCTTTGGGGAAGCGTAATTTGCTGCTCTTCGCGGTATCAGACATTAAATTAATATCCGGCCGGGCATCGGAGAGCTTCTGCTCCAGCTCTTTCTCCCTCTCTTGCTGCAGAATTTGTTGTTGATCGCCAAGTGACTGCTCTGACAACTCTTTTGCCACACTATTGCCCGCAAGCAGCAGTATACTGCAATAAAATACCCTGAACCGCATAAATCCATATTCCCTTATAAAAAAGAGTGTCAGAGGTTGCCCTCCGACACCCGTGCCATAACACTATTTATTGCTTCACGTTATTGGCAATAATAACCACTTTATTAAGGTCTGTTTCGCTGATAACAGAAACATTGTTACCCTGAACAGTACCTTTTAACTCAATATCTTTGGCTGCATTCAGGGTGACATCAGCGCTGGCTCCATTAGCAACTTCGTAGATACGACCATTACGTAGTTTATAATCTCTGCTGATGATATCCCCCTGGCTGACAATATTGCCTCCACTGTACAGAGCGATATCTTTTGCTGAACGGAGGGTTTTCACACTCATATCGTGACCGCTGTGTAGTTCAATACCCTCTCTGGCAATAATACGCGCCACGCTTAACTTCTCGCCACTGTTCAGCGTCACCGCTTTTTGGCTGATTACATCACCCAGGGTCGTGATATTTTTCCCTGCAGTAATATCTAATTTACCATCATTGTGGATACCTCTGCGATTATTGAATGCGCCTTTACTGTCTATATTAATATCACCAATACCCATCAATCGGTTAGTCGAGATATCACCGCCAGCAGACAACTGCATATCCTGACTGGAAAGCTGACCGCGGCTGTTGATACTCTTCCCTGCCTGTAATGCTATCTTATCAGTCGCGAACAAAGACTCTGTCTGAATATTGTTACCTGCGCTGATGCCGATATTATTAGTGGCACCCCAGCCCCGGGTCGCGGTCACAGAACCCTTTGCACTGACATTGATATTTTCAGCACCAAGAGATCCCTGCAGGATATTGTTCCCCGCTGTCAGCGTAATCTCATTTTCCGCACTGATATTGCCGTTACCATCAAGATTCTTCTGTGCGTTGATATCAATACCCGTACCTTTAATATTGCCACTGTTGCTGATATTTTTTGCTTTAGCCGTTAACTGTTCGGCATGAATTAAACCTTTATTGATAATATCAGACCCTGCCAGCAAATCGATTAACTGGCCTTTAAGGGTGCCGCTGTTATGAATCGCCTGCCTGACCTGGGCTTTTAATACATTGTGCACTGAGGTGGTGCCGCTATTACTGAAAGCACTTGTCCTGAGTTGCAAATCTCCTCTTATGTCTGAACCTCCTTTCAGTTCAATATCTCTCGATGCCACCAGGTTAGTGTTGCCATTGATATTCAGGTTACTCAGGTGGATACTAGCGGCAGAGGCACTAAAATCACGCTGAGCGCTGATACTGGAGGTATCAGAACCATGGATTGAACCTGTACCCAGCAGTCGTAGATTATGCCCACTGTTAATAGAACCCAGGTTCTCAATATTCTGGTACGCAGTTAGAATAATCCCCTTGCCTGAATAGAGATCAGCGAGATTGCGGATATTGTTTCCGGCATTGACAGAGATCGCCCCTCCATCATCATTCACTCCGGATAGATAATCATCCCCTTCATTTTGTATGCTTTTCCTGATAGTCACATCCGTATCGCTATTCAGTACAATATCCTGTAAAGAGCGCAGAGTGCCAACATCCAACGCCTCTTTACTATCGATCCAGATACCCTTGTCCAGGGTACTTGCCGCCAGGGTAAACTGCTTCACGGGCAGTGTTTTCTCAGTACCCAGCAGGGGAGTGTCTGTGGTGGGCATGGTCACTTTGACCTGTCGGATCCCAGG